>JANPIT010000432.1:0-7073 GCA_031425115.1 Opitutaceae bacterium
GGTGACCTGCTGGAGCGCGGTGCTCGCGAGCCGGCCAAGTTGCTCGAGTGAAGTAAAGGTGAGGCCCTGCACGTGTAGCACGCCCTGTGCGCATGGCGGTGGCGCCCACAAGCACGCGCGACGAAACACCGGCCGCTCCACATAATAAAAAAGGCCGGACATCGCGTCCGGCCTTGGAGCCAAAAATTCCGTCAACAGAACCGTATCTGTAATCCGCTTACATCTCGAGCTGTGGACGACCCTTCTCGGGCCAGTCGATGTGGTAGAACTTTCCGCGCGGCTTGTCGGTGCGCTCGTAGGTGTGGGCTCCGAAGAAGTCGCGCTGGCCCTGCAGCAAGTTCGCTGGCAGTCGCGCCGAGCGGTAGCTGTCGTAGTAGGCGAGGGCCGACGAGAACGTCGGGGACGCCACGCCGCACTCGGCGGCGAGCGCGACGACCTTGCGCCAGTTTTCCTGCGCCTTCTGCACCGTCTTGTTAAAATATGGGTCGAGCAGCAGATTCGCGAGCGTCGGGTTCCGCTGATACGCCTCGGTGATCTTCTGGAGAAACACCGCGCGGATGATGCAGCCGCCCCGCCAGATCTGCGCGATCTCGCCGAAGTTCAACTTCCACTTATATTCTTTCTGCGCTTCGCGCATCAGCTGGAAGCCCTGCGCGTAGGAACAGATCTTCGAGCAGTAGAGGGCGTCGTGAATCGCGGCGACGAGCGCCTTCTTCGAGCCTTTGTATTTTTTCTTCGGGCCCTTGAGAATCTTGGAGGCCGCGACGCGCTCTTCCTTCACGGCACTGATGCAGCGCGCGAAAACCGACTCCGCAATCGTCGGGGCCGGCACTCCCATATCCAGCGCGTTGACCGAGGTCCATTTGCCGGTGCCTTTCTGGCCCGCGGTATCAAGGACGATGTCGACGAACGGCTTCTTCGTCATCGGATCCTTCTGCTTCAGAATATCCGCCGTGATCTCGATCAGGAAGCTGCCGAGCATGCCCGAATTCCACTCGGTGAAGATGTCGCCCATCTCCTTCGGCTTCATCCCGGCGAGGCCCTTCATCAACGCATAGGCCTCACAGATCATCTGCATATCACCATACTCGATACCGTTGTGCACCATCTTCACGTAGTGGCCCGCGCCGTTCTCGCCGATGTAGGTGGAGCAGGGCACGCCACCGACGATCGGTTTGCCCGGAGATGCGCCGGTCAGCGGCACGCCGGTCTTGGCGTCGACCTTGGCGGCGACCGCATTCCAAATTGCTTCGAGCTCCTTGTAGGCCGCGTGATCGCCGCCGGGCATCAGCGCCGGACCGAAACGCGCGCCTTCTTCACCGCCCGACACGCCGGAGCCGATGAAGCGAAGGCCTTTTTCGCGGAGCGCTTTCTCGCGACGGATCGTGTCGGTCCACAGCGCGTTGCCGCCGTCGATGATGATGTCGTTTTTCTCGAACAGTGCCGCGAGACCGTCGATCACCGCGTCCGTCGCCTTGCCGGCTTGGACGAGGATGATCGCCTTGCGGGGCTTCGCGAGCGACTGGACGAACTCCTCGAGCGTCTTGGTGCCGACGACGCCACCGGGCGTATTCGGATTTTCGGCGACGAACTTATCGGTCTTTTCCGTCGTGCGGTTGTAAACCGAGATCCGGAAACCGTGATCGGCGATATTGAGGGCGAGGTTCTGACCCATCACGGCGAGGCCGATGAGTCCGATGTCGGAGTGCGTTTTAGCCATGGCGAAGAGAGGCGCTGAGCACTAGGCAAACCGCCCGGAAAACCAACCCCTTTCTCCCGGAGCTCCCGAATATGACGCCGAAGGCTGCTCAGCATTAGGGAAGCGCTGAACAAACCAATGTGGAAATCAGGAACTCAGGAAAAGAGATAGGTCCTATTTTCTCTCGTGGTCAAAGACGGCTCTCCGTAGCGGCGGAGAAAGCACCGCGCCTCGATGTTCTTTCCTGATTTTCTGAGTTCCAGATTGGTTCGACTGAATTTTTCTTATCTCATGCGGCCCAGATACCGGGCGGAGGATGGGCTAACCGTGACCCTTCGTCGCCACCTGGCTTTTCGTGGGGAAGAAGCCCGCCAGCCAGTTCACCGCGGGCGAAGCCCAGGTCGGCTCGTTGCGCTCGTAGATCCAGTTGAAGCCCACGATCGTCGACACGAGGAGCACGCCCACCGCGAGGAACGCCTTGTTCACGTTGGCCACTTTGCGCAACACGATGACCACCGCGATAATCGCCGCGATTCCGAGGGCGATTTTCCACCAAAACTCGAAGGGAATCGCGCCGAGTTTATCGGCCACGGTGGCTTGGGCGGTGGTGGTGGCGGCGGCAAAGATCTGCATGACGCCTCGCATGACAGCGAATCAACGCCAGTTCTAGGGATTAGCCGGAAACAGCCGATATTAGCCAATTATTCGCGGCACCCGAAGCTCCGAGGTGGAGCGGGTTGACTCCAAGCCGATTTGTAGCGGAAGCGCTTCGCTTCCGACGGAGCGGAAAGCCGCTCCGCTACGGCTCAAGGCAAACGGCTTGGGGTCAAGCCGTTCCACCTACTACTATGCGGGTGGGATCGCCGTCTCGCCGCCGTGCTCGCCGCGGGTCGCGCAGTTGATCCAAGCCGTAGCGCCGCTCGCGTAATGCTCCTTCTTCCAAATCGGCAGCCGGGCCTTCGCCTCATCGATCACGTAACGGCACGCCTCGAACGCCGCTCCGCGATGCTCCGCCGTCACACCAACCCAGACAGCCAGTTCACCGAGCTGCAGGTGGCCGATCCGGTGCACGGCGGCGACGCCGACCAGCGAGAATTTCTCGCGCGCTTCGGCGAGAATTTTTTCGCCCTCGGAAAGCGCAAGCGGGGCATACGCCTCGTATTCGAGCGAGAGGACGGGCTGGCCTTCGTTGCGATTGCGCACCCAGCCTTCGAACGTCACGCAGGCGCCGGCGCGCGGGTCGGCGAGCGCATGTTGAAGCGCGGCAGGGTCGATTGGCGCTGGGGAAATTTGAAACTTCATGTCAGCGCCATCCCCGCGCGTTTGTCCGCGACATAGACATGGGCCGCGTCGAGGTCGGCCTGGGTGTAGGCCGCCCCCGGGGCGCCGTCGCCGAGTGGGGGCAACGCGGATACAAGCCTCATCGTTTCCACGCTCACAGTCACGACCTGGCCGACCAACCGCACGATGTAGTCCTCGTCGTCGGGGCGGTTCGGGTCGCTGAGCACGTCGTCGGGATTCTCCTTCGCCCGCTCGACGCGGTATTGGTCGATGACCCAGTCGAGCGCGCTGCGGTTGCCGAGGCGGTAGGCGTGGGCCTCGGCGGGGATGCCTTCGAGTGTAAGCGAGTCGTTGTAGACGAGCGCGGTCTTGTCCTTGGACAATTTCATCCGCTCCACGCGCCAATCGGACCGCACTCCCTTCGTCTCGACGCGCTTCAGTTTGAATTCCTTCTGCGACTCATAGCCGGTGTGGAGGGCGGCGAGTTTTTCGCCCGCCTTGGCGAACGCAGCGAAGTCCGGGGCAAACGGAATGCGCGGCAGCTCGCGGCGGAGATTGGCGGCGTATTTCTCGCGGTAGGCCGGGTGATGGAGGACGGCGTAAACGTAGTGGAAGATGTCCTTCTTCGTGACCTTCACCTTCGGGTAATGCGCCTGGAATTGGTCCAGCGCCCAGTCGGTGACATTGTCGCGGCGGTGGCCGCCGTCGGCGTCGTAGGTGTAGAGCGGGAAGCACTGGAAACAATCAGCCGATGCAGCTAGGTGCAGGTCCGGAAGGGTATCGACCATCAATGCACCGTAACCCGAGCGATAGCCTACATCGCTGACGGCGATTGCTCGATTTTGTCGATCTTGGGTGAGGAAATACCCAGGAGTTTGTCCGGGTTCATCAACGACATAGTCTGCAAGATAGAGGTGCTTTTTTGTGAACGGTCGAAAGACCGCGGTTCTCAAATTCTTATCCGAGAGTTCCAGTTGTCGTTCCCTCTTGAGCTCACGTTTAAGGTTGCGGCTCCATCTCAGCCTTTCTGTGCGGACGAACGAATCAATATCGCTGGGCCTGCCCTTGCGCTGCCATCGAGAAAGCTCGGCGTGATATTCATCGCAGAAAACGTCGATACGAGCGAGGAGACGTTTTGCGTCAAAATCGTAAACGACAGAGTCCCGCTTCGTGGCCACCCCGAGGGAGTAGGTTCGAAAGATCGACTGTGCATTCGCGGAGTCACTGGCCCGACTTTCACGTGATCCCATGATGGGAAAGCAACCGAACTTCGAATCTTCATCGTCGTGCAGCCACGTGTGCCGATCGTCGGGCTTGAGCGTGCGCCACTTCACGCCACCGAAGCCGCCCGTTTCCTCCAGCCATTTCCATTTCCGCTCCTTCGTCCAGTCCTCGCCGACCTCGGCGTAGCGGAGCACGCACTTCCGCGTTTTCAGTTCTTTCTGCTTGTGACGGACGAAGAGCGCGATGCTCACGCCGACTTGGATACCAAAGACGTTGTGGGTGGTGCCGGAAAGCTTGGGGTTCTTTCGCACGTTGCCGCCGAGGTCCACGACGTAGATGGCGTCGAAATCCTTCGCAAGATGGGCACGCACGCCGTCTGTAGCGAGGCCATCGACGTATCCGCTGTTGGTCACGTAGGCGACAATGCCCTCGTCTCCGATCCGGTCGCTAGCCCAGCGGATAGCCTTTATGTAGGGATCGCTCAGCGAGTTCTTGAGCGTGGCAGCCGAGTCGACGGCGTAGGTGTTCTTGATGCGGCGATCGAGGTGCGGGTATTTCCGGTTCTTGTTGTTGTCGTTTTCGTCGAGCTGCCACGCGTTGTAGGGCGGGTTGCCGAGGATCACACGAATAGGCGCCTTCTTCTGGGCGTTCACGCGCTCCGTGTTGGCGGCGACCATGAACTCAAACTCCGCGTCGCGCGGCTCGGCCAGTTCGAACGTATCCACGAGACAGATGCCCTGGAACGCCTCGTAGGTGCCGGTCTTCTCGAAATACTCGTGCTCGATGTTCTGCGCCGCGATGTAGTAGGGCAGCAGCATGATCTCGTTGGCCCAGAGCTCGCCCGCGAACTTCTTCTTCAGCGCCGCGGCCGGCAGCTCGCGGATGAGATGGACGAGGAAGTTACCTGTGCCCGTAAAAGGATCGAGCACGTGCACGCCGGGATCGCCGAGGTCCTTCCCAAACTCCGTTTTCAGCAGCTCCTGAATGCTGGAAATCATGAAGCGGACGATGCTCGGCGGCGTGTAGACGATGCCCATCGTGTCGGCGACCTTCACTGCGAAGCCCTGGAAGAATTTTTCGTATACGGTGTTCAGGAATTTCTGTTTCTCGGAAAAATCCTCGATGACGGTCGCCGCGCTCTCGATGGCGACGTAGAAGCGATCAAGTTTCTTGAGGAAGTCGCCGCGCGAGAAGTGACCGGAGGCGAGCGCGTCGATCACTTTCTCGATCTCGATGGCGACGACGTTGCGCCGGGTGAAGTCCGGATTGTTGAAGACCGAGCCGAAGAGCCGCGCGGTGAGCAGGTGCTGGATGAGCATCTCCTCGATGGCGGAGTCGGCCAGCGAGGGATTGATGGCGGCCCGGCAGAGCGCGGCGAAGTCGTCGAAGGCGGCGACGAATTTCTTGTTGGGCACGGTGCCCACGGTGCCGCGGGAGCGCTGAATGACCTCGCGGAGACTGCGGCCGAGCTCGGCCACGCGGTCTCGAAACTCCTCCGTGGCGCGCTCCCAGTCGGCGATCACCGGCTCGGTGTAGGCGAAGAAGCGGGCGAGGAGGTCGCAGATCTGCTCGGGCTTGGTATCGAGAAAGTAATCGAGCGCGACCTTCCCATCCTGCACGAGGATGGCGCGGCGTGGTTGCCAGAAGATCGTGTTCTTCGCCGGATAGCCGAGCTTGAGCTTGGCGCGCATCTCGGCGGCGAGGTCATCTTTGTCATCCTTGGCCTCGATGACGCCGTGCGGGATGCGGTAGGTGTCGAGGAGCACAGCGTCGAGGCGGAGGGGCGCGGCGCCTTTGCGGGAGACGGCGTATTCACGGACGAGCGTCCACTTGAGCGGACCGGCGCAGTGCTCGATGAGACGGTGCCAGGCCTCGCGCACGGCGCTCTCGTGGGTGGCGCCGACATTCGCCAGCTGCGTCAACGCGAGGCTGTAAGCCTTGACGGGCGCGTGGGTGGGCTTGAGGGCGAAGGGAGACGCCATGGCGTGCGCGGAGTTGAAGCCGACCGCAACAGCAGGGCAACCGCGCAGTTCAGGCGAAACGAGGACCCGTCAACCCCCTGCCACCGGCGGGATGAACACGATCCGATCGCCGTCGCGCAGCGTCGAGGCGCCCGCCACAAACGTATCATTCACAGCCGCACGGATGCGATCGACGGGGAGCGTGAAGTGATGACGCGCCCGCAGTTCCTCGTAGAGCGCGGCGGGCGTCGTCGCGGTGGTCGTGAGCTGTTCCTGCGCGACGCCGCGTTGCTCACGGAGGATGGCAAAATATTGGACGGTGATCGCAGGCATCGGACAGGCGCTAGGGCGCGCGGTAGTCGTTTTTGCCGCCGGTTTTTTCCAGCAAGCGCACATTTTTGATCACGATCCCGTGCGTCACGGCTTTCGCCATGTCGTAGAACGTAAGTGCCGCCACCGTCGCACCCGTCATCGCTTCCATTTCCACGCCCGTCTTCGCATGCGTTTGCGCGCGGCAGTGAATGGCGATCTCGCCGCGCGTGAGGTCGGGGATGATTTCCACCTGGAGATCATCCAGCGCCAACGGATGACAAAGCGGAATGAGCTCGCTCGTTTTCTTCGCGCCCATCACGCCGGCCAGGATCGCGGTTTGAAAAATGGGGCCTTTTTTGGTGGCAATTTCTCCGTCGCGCAGGAGTGCCGCGAGCTGATCCGGCAGCGTGACGATCGCCACGGCATGCGCCAGGCGCTTGGTGACGGCCTTGTCGCCGACGTTCACCATCGACGGACGATTCTGCGCATCCAGGTGCGAAAACATTTCCGGGACACTCAACGCTCAACCCTGAACTCTCAACTCCGATTCCATCACACCCACGGGCGAAACGCCGCGAGCGTCCCGGCGGGAAACT
>JANPIT010000433.1:0-4331 GCA_031425115.1 Opitutaceae bacterium
ATGCCGGCGGCGCCGCAACTCCGCACGGTCGGGCTCTGGTGCGCGCTGCACGGCGACAGCTTTCTGCAAGGCGGGATGCATCACTTGGAGGCGCGATTCGATTTCGCTCTGGCCCGCGATCAACTGGCGGAGGAGGGCGTGACGACGATGAAACCGTTTTCGGATTTCGCGTTCCTGCGTCAGGCTTTCACCGAGGGAGAGCGCTGGACGGTGCGGCCCGCCCGCGTGGCGCGACTGCGCGAGGCGGGACTCATCACGCCGCCGCAAGCGGAGGGTTTTCTCCGCGACGGAGCGATCGGGAGTCATCTCGAAAACCTGCAGCGCAAGGGCGGCTTCAAGGGCTTTAACCAGAAATCCGTCAGCGTGATCATCTCGGCCACCGATCCGCGCAAAGTGCAGGCGGGCCACTAAAGAAAATAATTCAGAAGCCATGAAACCAGGAATCTGATTCATGGCTTTTTGGCTTCTGAATTTATCCCGATCTCATTCCCGGTTTATTGGCCTGCTGCTCAATTTCATCTCATGAAAATCGGCATTATCGGTGGGGGGAAAATCGGGACCACGATCGCGACGCTGCTCGAGTCTTGCGAATTCTGCGACGCGGTCCTGCTGGCCGACGTGCGGCTGAATCTCAAGTTGCGGGGGCTCAAAAAATCCAAAGCGCAAAAGCTCGATGTGAAACGCACCGCGGCGCTCGCGCGCTTCGTGGCGCGCTGCGATGCGGTGGTGAGTGCGGCGCCGTATTTCCTCAATAAGGACATCGCGAGCGCGTGCGCGGCGGCGCGGGTGGCTTATTTCGATCTCACCGAGGATGTCGCCACGACGAGCTTCATCCGCGCACTCGCGCGCAAAGCGAAGGGCACGACCTTCATGCCGCAGTGCGGCCTGGCGCCGGGTGCGATCAACATCGTGGGCGGCTCGCTCGCGTCATCGCTCGATGTCGCACGCTCGGTCGAGATGCGCGTCGGTGCGCTGCCGAAATTCGCGAGCAACCAGATGAAGTATTATCTGAGTTGGAGCACGGCGGGGCTGATCAACGAATACTGTCAATTGGGCGAAGCGCTGCACGAGGGACGACGGATCGCGACATTACCGCTCGATGGCGCGGAGCGGCTCACGATCGACGGTGTCGAATACGAGGCGTTCAACACGAGCGGCGGTGTGGCGACGATGTGCGAGACGTTCAAAGGCCGCGTGAGTGAGCTGAACTACAAAACGATGCGCTACCCGGGCCATCGGGACCTGATGAAATTTCTCCTGCAGGATTTGAACCTAGGCACGCAGCAGGAATTGCTCACGCAGATTTTCGATCAGGAAGTGCCGCTCACGGATCAAGATGTCGTGGTGTTTTATGTGAGCGCCGTGGGCACGATCGGCCGCGAGTTGGTGCAGCGCAGCTTCGTGAAAAAAATGCACGGCGAGACCGTGCACGGCCGGCGGCTCTCGGCGATCCAGCTCACGACCGCAGCGGGCGTCGTGGCGGTTTTGGAACTGTTCGCGAGCGGGTCACTCCCGCGCGGCTTTGTGAAACAAGAGTCGATCATGCTGCCGCAGTTTCTCGGCACGCAATGGGGCGGGCGGGTTTATGGAAATACGAATCAAACGAGCTAACCGCGGATGACGCTGATAGCGCGGATAGCTTCGATACGGACGAGGCCTTGATCCGCGCGATCCGCGTAATCCGCGGTCAAGAATCCGAACCATGAAAACCAAAGTCGGCTCAACGGATGTGAAGAGAGTGGCTGCGGAGATTTTTCCGCGGCTGGGACTCAAGGCGAAAAACCCGGGCGTGTTTGCGGGCGACTGGTTCGGCGCGGGTCCCGTGATCGAGAAGCGTTCTCCAATCGATGGCAGCGTGCTGGCGCGGGTGACAACCGGCACGACTGCCGACGTCGAGCGCGCGATCGGTGCCGCACAACGCGCGTTTCTCGCGTGGCGCGACATCCCCGCGCCGAAACGCGGCGAGTTGATTCGGCGTTACGGCGAAGCGCTCCGCGCCCACAAGGCCGACCTTGGCCGGCTCGTGTCACTCGAGGCCGGCAAGATCATCGCGGAGGGTGAGGGAGAGGTGCAGGAGATGATCGATATCTGCGATTTTGCGGTCGGCCTGTCTCGGCAGTTGCACGGGCTGACGATTGCCAGCGAAAGGCCGGGCCATCGCATGATGGAGCAGTGGCACCCGCTCGGCGTGGTGGGAATCATCTCGGCGTTTAACTTTCCCGTGGCGGTGTGGGCCTGGAACAGCGCACTCGCCGTGGTGTGCGGCAATGCGACGGTGTGGAAACCCTCGGAGAAAACGCCCCTCACGGCCATCGCCTGCGTGAAGCTCGCTGAGCGCGTGGCGCGCGCCAGCGGCGTTGATCCGGCGATCTTCGCGCTGGTGACGGGCGACGCGGCGACCGTCGGCGAGCCGTTGATTGCGGACAAACGCGTCGCGCTCGTATCGGCCACCGGCTCGACCCGCATGGGCCGTCGGGTCGCCGAGGTTGTCGCGAAGCGCCTCGGCCGTTCTCTACTCGAGCTGGGCGGCAACAACGCGATCATCGTGACGCCTTCGGCGGATTTGAAACTGGCGTTGCGCGGCGTCCTGTTCGGCGCGGTGGGCACGGCGGGACAGCGTTGCACCACCACGCGGAGGCTGATCGTGCATGAATCGATCTACACGAAGTTCATGCGGATGCTGGACGCGGCTTACGCGCAGGTCAGCGTGGGAAATCCGTTGCAGCCCGCGACGTTGATGGGACCGCTGATTGATGTGAGCGCGGTTGGCCATTACACAGAGGCGATCGAAGCAGCGCGTCGCCATGGCGGCCGGGTGCTCGTCGGCGGGCGCCGGCTGACGGGTGCGGAATATGCCAGCGGGCTCTATGTGACTCCGACGATTATCGAGGCGGAGAACGCGTGGTCGATCGTGCAGCACGAGACCTTTGTGCCGATCCTTTACGTGATGCCGTATCATCATTTCGATGACGCTATCGCCCTGCAGAACGCGGTGCCGCAGGGGTTGAGCTCCGCCGTTTTCACGAATGACATGCGGGAGGCCGAGCTCTTCGTGAGCGCGCGCGGAAGTGACTGCGGGCTGGCGAACGTGAATCTCGGGACGAGCGGAGCGGAGATCGGCGGCGCGTTCGGCGGCGAGAAAGAAACGGGTGGGGGACGCGAAAGCGGGAGCGACGCGTGGAAGAATTACATGCGCCGCCAGACCAACACGATCAACTACTCGAGGGCGTTGCCGCTCGCTCAGGGAATTACGTTTGGGGAATGAAGGGGGCCGGCGGGCGGGGTAGTGTGGTCGGGCGGTTTCTGCTTTGGACCGGAGGGACGGGAAGGCGGAGACAGGAATTACATGAAGGAGCCGGAAGTCATTTTGCGGTTTGATTCGGTGAAATCCTGTCTCTGCAATTCCTGTGTTTCCTGTCTGAAAAATAGGAGGGGGAGCGGCGGACGAGCGGCGAATTGCCGAAATAAAGTTGAACCCTCAATTGACGCACCGGGGAAAACGTCCGACATAGGACGCTGATTTCACTCGTGAGCCCCCACGTTTCCCCGGATTTTTTTGGTCACAGAATGCGCGCGTTTGCCACGCTGCTGTTGGCTTGCGGCGGCGGGGTGACGTCGGCGGCCCCGCTGCCCGCCGCGACGGCGGCTTTCATCGAGCAGCACTGCGCTGGTTGCCATGATGAGGTGGAAAAAAAAGGCGGACTCGATCTGACCGCGCTGGCGCTGAATCCGCAGGACCCGAAGAATTTTGCGCTGTGGGTCGCGGTGCACGACCGGGTGGAGTCGGGGGAGATGCCACCGAAGAAGAAGGCGCGTCCGGCGAGCGGGGAGTTGGAGAAATTTCTTGGCACGCTCGCGACCACGCTGACGCAAACGGAGCGCGAGAAACTCGCGAGTGAAGGCCGCGCGACGCGGCGACGCCTCAACCGCTACGAATATGAGAACGCGTTGCGCGATCTCCTGCAGGCGCCGTGGTTGCAGGTGAAGGACTCGCTCCCCGAAGACGGTGAGGCATTTCGTTTCAACAAGGTCGGCGAGGCGCTCGATATCTCGCACGTCCAGATGCAGCGCTACCTGAACGTCGCTGACTACGCGCTGCGCCAAGTCGCCGCGAAGCAGCCCGAGCGACCGGCGACGACGACGACCCGTTTCTACGCGCGCGAGCAACGCAGCTTCATCGGGCCGATGAAATTTTCGGTGTTCAACACCTCGCCCGAACGCGCGACGTTTCCCGTGCTGGGCTTCGAGGCGCAGCCGGACGTGCGCGCGGGCAAGGCGTCGATGACGGTTGGACCCGCCGATCCTGCGACGCGCGAGCTCGAGGGCGTGGG
>JANPIT010000434.1:0-3367 GCA_031425115.1 Opitutaceae bacterium
CAGCGGCATGTCCGGAATCGTGTCGATGCCCAGGCGTTGCTGATACCGCCCCGTGATCAATCCGGCGCGTGAAGGGGAACATTGCGGCGCGGTGATGTAGCCCGCCGTGCAGCGGACGCCCTCCGCGGCGAACCGATCGAGATGGGGCGTGCGGACATCGCGCGCCTGGCCTTGGACGCCGAGGTCGGCGTAACCGAGGTCGTCAGTGAGGATGACGATGATGTTCGGCTTCGAAGGGGCGGCCTTGACGCGGGGCGTGGCGCCGACGACCGGGGCGACTAGAAGCAACAGCGCGAGGACGTGGAAAGGGAGCGTCGTCATTTCGTCGATACGGTGGGAGCCTCCGGCATCGCGACGGCGGGGTCCGCGGTGTCGACGGTCCACTGCCGGAGCGCGGCATAGAGGCGTTGCAGTTCCGCGCGCTGCTTGGGTTGGGCGACGAGATTGTGCATCTCGTCGGGGTCGGCCTGGAGGTCGTAGAGCTCCAGCGCCGGGACTTCGCCGCCGAGACTCTGTGGGTCCATCTCCGCGAGGATTCGAAATTGATCGGGGAAGCGGCTTTTCGATTTCACCGTTTCGTCGTAGGTGCGGTTGCGCCAGGCTTTCCAGTCCTTGGAGTCCGCTTGCACCTGACGCCAGCCGGTCTGGATTTTTTCGCGATAGATCAATTTCCATCGACCATCGGTGACGGCGCGTTCCTGCATGCCGTCGTTCGGCAGGGGGCCGCGGTGGGAGATCTCCGCGAACGCAAACTCGCGGGGGCGGTGGGAGGCTGCGCCCTGGAGCACGGCTTTCAGCGAGACGCCGTGCGTGCGGGGCAGCGGGGCGAGTCCGAGCAGATCAAGCAGCGTGGGCGCGAGGTCCACGGTGCTCGCGAGCGCGTCGGTGCGCACGCCGGCGCGCAGCCCCGGCGCGCGGATGACGAGTGGCGTGCGCAGACCGAGATCGTAGAGCGTCATCTTGCCGTGCTGAAACGTGGGGCCGTGATCGCCGAGAAAAACGACGATGGTGTTGGCCTCGTCGCCCGAGTCGCGAAGAGCGTCGAGGGCGCGGCCGACGGCGGCATCGGCATGCTCGATGGCGGCCAGGTATTCGGCCCAATCCTGACGGATGACCGGGGTGTCCGGAAGAAAGCCGGGCAGCTTCACCGCGGCGGGAGAAACGCGGATGCTCTGCGTGTCGCTGTTGGGGTAGGGCCGGTGCGAAGACCCGACGTTATAGAACAGGTGCCACGGCTTGCCGAGGCGGCGGGCCCGCGCGATGAAGGCGGCGACGTCGACTGCCGCGCCGCCGCGGGCGAGAAATTCGGCGTAAGGAAACTTCTCGTTCGGCAACACGTGCAGCTTGCTCGTGACGCCCTGATGGTAGCCGGCGGCGTGGAGCCGTTCGACCAAGGTCGGGAATTCGTCGCGGACACGATTGGTGCGAAACAGCAGGTGATTGCGCTCGGCGGCGGTGACAGCGGACGCGGGTTTGTGGAGATTGATCGTGTTGTTGAGAATCCCGTTCGTGTGGTTGTGCAGGCCGGTGTAGATCGCGGCCTTGGAAGCGGAGCACACCGGGTAGACCACGAACGCGCGGTCGAAATACACGCCGCTCCGGGCCAGCGCGTCCATATTCGGCGTCTGGATACCCGACGTGCCGACAAAGCTGAGCTGCGCGCCCTGATCTTCCGTGAGGATGAAGAGGAGGTTCGGGCGCGGGCTCGGATCGGCGGCGACGGCGGCGGTCGCAAGCAGGAGCAACGTGGCGAGATGGCGCAGGCGAACGATCATGGCTTCGCGGAGGGAGAGGCGTAGCGGTAGTTGAAGCGCGCGTCGGGTGCGGCGTCGCCGCTCAGGTAGATATCCATGAGGTCGCCGGGTTTCTGCGGGTGGTCCCACCACTTGAAATCGAGCGTGAGCGCGTCGCCGGGCGGTAGCCCAAGCGCAGCGCGCGGGACGGCGAGCATCAGCTCGTTCCCGCGGACGACGAGCGGGACCTCGGCGACTTTTTCCCACGCGCCGCTGCTCGTGCGGCGCTCGAGTGACGTCACACCGTCTCTGATCGTGCGGTTGAGCACGAAGTCGTAACCCTCCCAGCCAGTCGCCCGCTTCTGGTCGGTGTCGAGGAAGAGCAGCATCCAGTTCGCCTCGGCGGAGGGCGTGAGCGGCTCGCGCGTGCGGGCGTAAAAATAAAGGTGCGTGCCATCACGCGCGACTTTGGCGGCGACGAGGTCGTTGCGGCCGGTGCGGTTGACATAGTGTCGCGCGCCCTGACCGAACTCGCGGTGATCGTTGTCGAATGCGGGGTCGACGAACTCGGGGCCCACGCTACGCCACGGCGCGAAGCCGGCGGAGAGATCGATCTTCTTCGCTGCCGTGGGTTCGGGCAGCGCGGGAACGCCCTTGTAGCGTCGCACGCCGGCGACGAGTTGGTAGTAATAGTAGTCGTGGTGGAGGCCGGAGACAGGCTCGATGTCGCGGCTGTATTCCTGATCGTATTGGTCGACGAAAACGATCGGGAGGTTGGGGCGGCTATATTTGCCGGCGATCCATTCGTTCCAGCCCGTGATCATCACGAAGGGCGGATCAAGTTCGAACGCGCGCTCCCATTGCTCGGCGAAGTTGTAGCCGTGATTCACGGCGCCGGGCGCGGTTTCCTTTTTCCCGCGATGGAAGCTGCGGCCGCGGCCGTTGCCCTGGCTCATGTTCGTGACCTTGCCGTCGGTGTCGCGGAGATTCTGCGCGACGGACACGTTCACCTGTTCCGGCACCGCGGGATCCCGATCGTAGCTGTAGACCTGCGGATAGGTGGCCTCCCAGTGCCAGGCGTTCTGGGTGTTCACGAGCGTGAACGGCCAGTGAGCTTTGCGCAGGGTGAAAAACGCGGCGATCTCCGGCGTCGCTTCCTTCGGGTCACAGATGAGGAGCGGCCGGCCTTGCCAGCGAAACCAGAGGTCGGGGTGAAGGTTGGGCTGGTAGAATTCCTTGAAGAGCTCCTGCGCGGTTTCGCCGGCCTTGGTGTTGACCATGAAACACACCTGAGGCGTGCGTCCGCCCTCGCGACGAACCTGACTCCACACCTCGCAGAGCTTGAGGTAGACGTCGCGGTAGGTGCGGCGATTGGTGGCGTCGAAGATGACGGTGTCGACGCCGGCGTCCGCCAGCAGTCTGGCGTGGCGGCGCAGCACCCACGGATCCATCGAGTGATAGTAACCGTAGAGCGGCTCGCCCCAGTAATGCATCGAACCCTGCGGGCCCCAGAGCGGCGAGTTGGGTTTTTTCAGAGCGTCGGGATCCTGGGCGAGGATGTGCGCGATGTTTTTCGGGAGATCGCCGCCCGGACGGTTATGCCAGAGGAAGTAAAACATGCCGACGGTGCGGTT
>JANPIT010000435.1:0-1980 GCA_031425115.1 Opitutaceae bacterium
ATGGAGGGCGGCGAAGGCAGCACCGTTTGCTGTGGTCACAACGGCACCGTCTGGCTCGAGGTGCAGGTCCACGGCCGGGCGGCGCATGGCTCGCTGCCGCACAAGGGCATCAACGCCCTCGAAAAAATGGCCGCGCTCGTGCGTGCGCTCGACGACTACAAGCGCCTGCTCGAGTCGCGCACGTGGAAGACGCCGGAGGGAAAGCTCCACCGCCCCACCGTGAACATCGGTGGCGTTTTCCACTGCGGTGAAGGCGCGAAGATCAACACCGTGCCCGCGCACGCGAGCTTCACGCTCGACCGGCGCGTTTTGCCGCCCGAGGACCACGCCGCGGCCGAGCGCGAACTGCGGGCGTTCCTCGCCGCAGCCGCGCGCAAGATCCCGCAGTGCAGGATCACGGTGAACAAGATTTCGGAAAACTTCGCGTGCTTCTCCGAGCCGACGCACCCGATCTTTGCCGCGATGGCGAGCTGCGTGACGAAACACCGGAAACAGAAAACGCTTTTCAACGTGTCGACCGGTTTCAACGACATGCACTTCTTCTCGCACTATTTGAAGATTCCCACGATCGGCTACGGGCCTGGGGGCGAGGCTCACCACGGCGTCGACGAGCGCGCGAAAGTGAAAGAGCTGCTCGCGAGCGCGAAAATCTACGCGGATCTGCTCACGACGTTCGGTGGGTAGGGCGAACCGTCCCCGGCGAGCCGTCGCGCGGCCCGGGTGAGACCATCTTCACTTCTTCGACCGCGTAATCCGCGAGGGCTCGGCGAGACGCCTCGCCCTACCCCTTCAATCCCTGGCGGATCAAACTCACCGCGATCGCGGCGAGCAGCATCGAGACGATCTTTGAGATGGCGCGCATGCCCATGGCGCCAATGACGCGTCCGAGTTTTTCACTGTAGGCAAACGCGAGCACGACCAGCACGAGATTCACCAGGAGTGCCGCCAGGGTGAACGCGTAGCCGACGGTGCGCGCGAGCAGGAGAAGCGTCGCAATCAAAGCCGGCCCCGCGATGAGCGGCATGCCCAGCGGCACGACGCCGAAATCGGGCGGCAGTTTCTCCGGCTCCGCAGCCGAGGTGATTAGATCACGCGCCGCGAGGATGAAGAGGATGAGCCCGCCCGCGATTTGGAAATCGCCGGCGGAGATCCCGAGCGCTTGGAAAATACTGGCACCGAGAAAAAGGAAAAGCAGCGCGACGCCACCGCCGGTGAGCGTGGCTTGGCGCGCGATGCGCTGGCGCTGCGCCGGCGGCACGCCCTGCCCCAACCCGAGGAAAATCGCCGCGAGCCCGATTGGGTCGATGGCGACGAAAAGCGGGATGAAGGCTTGGAGGAATTTCTCGGCGAGGACCGGCATGGCGGATGGAAAAGCTGCAAGCACCAACATCCAAGCTCCAGGGAATCTTCAATGCACAAACACCAAAGCAAACGTCGGCTAGTTTTGATATTTGGTGCTTCTATGGAGCTTGAATGTTGGTGCTTGGAGCTTCTTTTCCGTCCTTGTTTCGCATCCCGCACACCGGCAAGTTCGCGCTCCACGTTTTCGTTTCCACAGTGCCATGAAAATCAACGCCACGCTCACCCCGCAGAAATTGCGCAAGAAAACCACCCGCGTGTTCGAGCTCGCGGGCCAGAAAATCCGCGCGCTCGACGCCGCGTGGGATGCCTCCAAGGGCACGCCGGTATTTACCTGGAAGGGCCAGTATACCTCGCGCGGCTGGACCGAGTGGACGCAGGGCTTCCAGTTCGGCATGGCGTTTCTCCATTACGACGCCACCGGCGACGAGGCCATGCTCAAACTCGGCCGCGAGAAGACGGTGAAATACATGGCCTCGCACGTCTCGCACGTCGGCGTGCATGACCACGGCTTCAACAACGTCTCCACCTACGGCAATCTGCGCCGCCTGATTCTCGAGGGCAGAATCGCGAAGGACCAGGGCGAGCTCGACTACACCGAGCTCGCGTTGAAAGCCTCCG
>JANPIT010000436.1:0-1875 GCA_031425115.1 Opitutaceae bacterium
ATCGCGAACGACGGCGTTGCCATAATCGAGCACCAGCGGCGTCGGCCAGAACGCGAGTTTCAAGTAGAGCACGATCGCACGACACTGCGTGAGCAAGTAGTCCCACGAACTCAGCCCGGCCCCAAAGCCCGCGGTGCCGCCGTAGCCGCCGCTCCGGCTGACGAGAACCGCCAGCAAAATCCAGGACGCCGCGAGCGCAAGGTAGTGGCCACGGCGCCGGCGCCACGCCTCGCCAAAGCTACCCGCCACAAACGTGCGATCGAAGAGGAACACCAGGAGGGGCGCAGTCACCATGACCTCTTTCGTGGCCATGCCCAACGCACATGTCCCCGCGGCGAGCAGACTCCAAAGCGCGCGCCCGCGGGTTTGCAGTGCGTCATCGGACGCCCGCAGGAAAGCATAGAACGTAAGCAGGAAGAGCAAACCGGCCAGCGACTCCGCGCGCCGGATGATGCCGATGACCGACTCCGTTTGCAGCGGATGCAGCGTCCAAGCCAAGGCGATACCGAGCGACAGCGCGAACGCCGCGGGGCCAAACCGATCGCGCAGTGAGGGCAGGAGGAAAGTTCGCTGCAGGCACGCAAACAACAGGGTGCCCGCGGCGAGGTGCACGAGGAGATTGAACGCATGATAGCCGCGCACATCCAAGCCGCCCACGGCGTAGTTGAGCGCAAGCGAGAGATTCACCACCGGGCTGCCCACCTCGCTCGTGCCGCTGGCCTGGGCCGGCAGCAGCAAATCGCCTGGGGGCCAAAGTTGCCGGATGGTGGGATTGTGCACGATGCCGGGCAGGTCGTCGAAGAGGAAGGGCGACGACAATGTGCTGTGATACGCCGCGAAGGTCGCGAGCGTCACGATCGCCGCCGCCAAGGCAGAGCGCGGCCACGTTTCGGGGAAAAGGAGTTTAAAGCGAGGGTCCGACATCGCCCGGGCGGCGCGGTGGCTACCTGTCCACTGCAATCCCGGGCCGAGCCGCACTCGCCGCTTCGGCCATTTTCAAGACGGCGAAGCTGAACATCACGAGGGCCGCTGCCACCAGCACGAACCAGTCGCCGTAGTGAGTGTAGAAGCTGTTGCGGTCGACCCAGCGCACATCCCGGCTGACTTCGATCACCCGCGTGCCGCGAAAATAGATCGTGCCCAGGTCGTTCACCATCGGGTTGCGGATCGCCCCAAACTCGTCGATCCAGCCGCTCCAACCGCCGTTCCCACAGCGCAGCACCGGGCGCCGCGTCTCCACCGCGCGCAGCACCGCGTGCGCGGCGTGCTGATACGCAGCGCCGCCTTCGCCGAACCAACCGTTGTTCGTCAACACCGCGAGCACACCCGCGCCGCCCAGGGCACTACTGCGCGCGAGCTGAGGGTAAATATCTTCGTAGCAGATGAGCGGCCCAAACACGACCGGTTGGCCCCGCAATAAAAGCAGCACGGGCGAGGAATCTTCCCCGCGGGAAAAATCGCCGCCGATCGGCACGAACTTGCTCAGCCAACCGAGAATCGGTCGGAGGGGCACAAACTCACCGAAGGGCACGAGCTGACGTTTCCGGTAATATTTGGTCGCGATGCCTTCTTCGGGCGTGACCAGGAATGCGCCATTGAACCATTGCTCGCGCGGGGTGCCCGGCTCTTCGATCGCAATCGAGCCCAGCAGCACCGGCACCTTCGCCTGTTTCACGAGCCCCTCGACCCACACCTTGATGGTGTCGTCGCCGCGCACCGCGAGCGGCGTAACCGCCTCAGGCCAGAGGATCAAGTCCGGGCGGGTGATCGCGGCCTCGAGCGTGGTCTTTCGCAGCACGTCCAGGATCGCCGGCACTTTGGCCGGATCCCATTTCACATCCTGCGGAATGTAGGGCTGGACGATCGCGATCCGAC
>JANPIT010000437.1:0-1873 GCA_031425115.1 Opitutaceae bacterium
CGCGGCCCCGCCAACGGCGGCACCAACGTCGGCGCCACTCACTCGCATACCCCCGAGAACGTCCTTGCGAATCACCCGGGCGTGAAAGTCGTGGTCCCCGCGACCGCCTACGACGCCAAGGGCCTGCTCAAGTCCGCCATCCGCGACAACGACCCCGTGTTCTTCCTCGAGAACACGATGCTCTACGGCGAGAAAGGCGAAGTCCCCACCGAGGAATACTTGATTCCCCTCGGCCTCGCCGATGTGAAGCGCCAGGGCACCGATCTCACCATCGTCACCTACGGCCGCTCGGTGCTGCACTCGCTCGCCGCCGCGGCGATCCTCGAACAGGAACACAAGATCTCGGTCGAAGTGGTCGACCTCCGTTCGATCCGTCCCCTGGATATTGATACGGTGCTGAAGTCCGTCGCCAAGACGCACCGGGTGCTGATCGTGGAAGAACAAAAGCCGTTCGCCAGCGTCGGCACGCAGCTCACCTACATGATCCAGCGCGAAGCCTTTGATGAGCTCGACGGCCCGATCCATCGCGTGACGACCGTCGACGCGCCCGCGATCTACAGCCCGCCGGTCGAAGCCGAACAACTCCCGAACCCGCAGCGCGTCCTCAAAGCCGCGCTCGAGATGCTCGCCTGATTCCAACCTAAGCGCATAGCCGCCAAGGACCGCAAAGATTCGCCCAGCACCAACACCTTTGCGCACCTTCGCGATTCTTCGCGTCTTTGCGCTTAATCCAGTTTTCCCACGCCATGCCTAACATCATCGAAATGCCCAAGCTCAGCGACACCATGACGGTGGGCACGCTGATCAAATGGCTGAAGAACGAAGGCGACGCCGTGAAGAGCGGCGACATGCTCGCCGAGGTCGAAACCGACAAGGCGACGATGGAGCTGGAATGCTTTTTCGACGGCACGATCATCAAGATCTTCGCGCCCGCCGGTTCCCAAGTCGCCCTCGGCGCACCGCTCTGCGCCGTCGGCAAGCCGGGTGAGAAAGTCGACGCGCCCGCCGGCAAGCCGGCCGCTGCTGCACCGGCGCCCGCGAAAGAAGAGAAAAAATCTGAGCCAGCTCCAGCGCAGCCGGCCCCGACCGCGCAAGCGACTCCGGCTGGAGATGCGGCGCCCTCGCCGCGTCCGTCTGAACCCCGCGCCGAGAGCACCGCGGCTCCAGAGGCTACCGGCCGCGTAAAAATTTCACCGCTCGCCAGGAAACTCGCCGCAGAAAAGAAGATCGATCCGTCGCGTATCCAAGGTTCTGGTCCGGGCGGCCGCATCGTCCGCGCCGACGTGCTCGCCGCCGAAAAATCCGGTGGCTCGAAGGTAGGGACGGCCGGCCCTGCCCGTCCGTCAGGAAGTGCGAGTGCCTCTTCCGCCCCCACCACGCCTTCGCTTTTCAACAAGGGCCCGATTCAGGACGAGAAGACGGTGCAGGTCTCGAACATGCGCGGCGCCATCGCGCGTCGCCTGCTCGAGTCCAAGACGCAGCTCCCTCATTTCTACGTCGAAATCGAAGTCGACGCGGCCGCGCTCCTCGCGCTGCGCGAACAGTTGAACACCGGTTTGGAGAAGGAAGGGGTGAAACTCTCGGTTAACGACTTCGTCCTCAAGGGCTGCGCCGAGGCGCTGCGCCGGGTGCCGCAGGTCAACGGCTCGTGGGAAGGAACGCAGATCCGCTACTTCGGCGCCGCACACGTCTCGTTCGCCGTCGCCATCGAAGACGGCCTGATCACGCCCGTCGTCCGCGATGCGCACCTGAAGAACATTTTCCAGATCAGCACCGAGGCCAAATCCCTCGGGAAACTGGCGAAGGAAAAAAAGCTCAAGCCCGACCAGTTCACGGGCGGCACGTTCTGCGTGTCGAATCTCGGCATGATGGG
>JANPIT010000438.1:0-2029 GCA_031425115.1 Opitutaceae bacterium
CAGGTCGGCCTGATCTCGGTCAGCGGCTACTCCCGGCGCATCGAAGACTTTTTCGGCAGCTCGGTTTTCCGATCGACCAACGAGTTTCTGGAGTTCTACGGCCTCGATCCCTCGCTCTACGCCGGCTACGATGCCTCCACGCAGTTCAATCTCGCGACGCCCGTGCGCATGAGCGGCGTCGACGTGAACTACAAGCAAGCGCTCACCTTTCTGCCGAATTGGGCGCGCGGCGTGCAAGTCTTCGCCAACGCCAGCGCCCAGCGCATGACCGGCGACGAAGCCGGCAACTTTGCCGGCTACATCCCGCGCACTTACAACTGGGGCGTGAGTCTCAACCGCCCGCGCTATAACATTCGCATGAATTGGAATTACTCCGGCCGCGCCCGCGCCGGCATCGTCGCCGCCGGCCGCAGCATCGATCCCGGCACCTACACGTGGACCTCGAAGCGCATGATCGTCGATCTCAGCGCCGAGTATCGTTTCCACAAACGGATCTCAGCCTTCATGAATCTCTCGAACATCACCGACGCGCCGATCGACATGGAGATCGCCGGACCACGCACGCCCCACCACGCGCAATTCCGCACCCGCTCGGAATACGGCGCGCAGTGGACGTTTGGCGTCCGCGGCACGTTTTGAGTTCACCGGCACGCCGGCCGTGTGAGATTCTCTGCCCGATGTCTGGGCTCGCCGGTGCGTTTGGTTTCGTGATGTGCAGGAGCCTCGTTCCGTTCGCGCTGCTGCCCGCCGCCGCCGCGCTGTTGGTCGAAGCCCCCGCCGGCGGCGCCCCGGACGATTCAGCCCTGGCCCATCGCGGAGAGGATTACTTCAACACCCTCGCTGAAGCCGACGGTTTCCTCCTCAATCTCGGCTGGATTAAAAAATGAAGTCGCATTTCAGAAATGCCACGCGACCACGCAGCGTCCTGGAATCAAACTTTCATCAAAAACCCAATACACAATGAATCCAAAGGTAACAGCTACAGGCGATGTAGGTTTTCAGTGTGCTTCCACCGGACACATCCCAGAGCCGCCTGAAAAGCGATCTCTTGTCCGTGGGTCTCACGGGAGGTCGCTGCCGTGCATTGTAGCGTTTGCTCTTTGCTTCGGGATCGCGTCGTCGCCTCATGCGCAGGCGGCGGATAATCAGCAGAAGCTCGAAAGCCTTTTGCGCCGCTTCCCCGACGCCGACACAAACAAGGACGGCAAACTTTCCGAGGACGAGGCGCGCCAATACGCTCCCAAGCTCCGCGGCAAGGCCAAGGCCTCGCCGACGGACAGCGCTCTGCCGGCCGCAGATCTGCGCGACGTGAGCTACGGCCCGCACGAACGCAACGTGCTCGATTTCTGGTTCGCGAAGAAGACCGACGCCGCGGCGCCTTTGGTCGTGTTTATCCACGGCGGCGGCTTCGTGGGCGGCGACAAATCAAAAAATCTAAACCCCACCGCGCTCCGCGATGCAATTGGCGGCGGCGCGGCATTCATCAGCATCAACTATCGCTTCCGTGCGCACGCGCCCATCCAGGACATCCTCCGCGACGCCGCTCGTGCGATCCAGTTTGTGCGCGCCAATGCGGCCCGGTTTCACATTGATCCCAAACGCATCGCCTCCTTTGGCGGTTCGGCGGGCGCAGGCACGTCGTTATGGCTTGCGGCGCATGATGACCTGGCCGACCCGAATTCCGCTGACCCCGTGCTGCGCCAGTCCAGCCGCATCAGCGCCGCCGGCAGCCTCAACGGCCAGGCGACTTACGACCTGCGCGAGTGGGACCGCGTCATCTTTCCCTTCAAGCCTGAATGGCTTAAAGGCGAGGGCGAAGGTCCGAAATTCTACCACTTCAAGAGCGAAGCCGATTACGACACCGAGCAAGGCAAGCGAATCCGCGCCGATTGCAACATGCTCGGCCTCCTCACCGCCGACGACCCGCCCATCTACCTTTCCTGCTCGCAGCCCGACGGTGAACCAACCAGCCGCGGCCATCTCCTTCATCACCCGCGTCACGTTCAGGTCACCGAGCGGCGGTGCAAGG
>JANPIT010000439.1:0-2878 GCA_031425115.1 Opitutaceae bacterium
ACCGTCGCGGGCGGCGTGCCCCCGACCGTCCCGGCTGGACTGGTCGCGTCGGTGCGCGTGGCGCTATCTTTGATGATTCCGGCCTCGGTGTAAGCGTAGGAGCCGAGGAAACGGAGCTCCTTGTTCACGTTGTAAACGAAATCCAATTCCACGCCGCGGTAGCGTTCGAGGCCGCCGAGCGTAGCGTACGCCAGCGGCGCCAGGGCGCCGGTGGGCGCGCCAGGAGCCAAAGTGATATTTGAAGGGTCGTCACGAGACACCGTATATTGCTTGTTAACCAGTTCGGTTTGGAAAAACGCCAGCGTGCCGGAGAGGCGCCCGCCGAGAAACTCGCTCTTGAATCCGACCTCCTTGTTGGAACCGGTCTGCGGCGGGTGGGAAAAGGTGTCGGGGCCGACCGACCAGACGCCGGCCGCGTCCCGCACCAAGCGCTCCTGGAAGGCAGCGGTGCCAGCGTCGTTGTAGGCCACGAGCACATCCGAGTAGGAGGCGTAGACGGAGAGGTCTTTGAGGAGACGAAACGCGACGCCGGCCTGCGGGCTGTTGCGCTGGCGCCAGGTCGTAGGCCGGCCGCCGTCGAAGACTTTGGTGCCGACCGGATTGTTGCGGGGCTGGCCATTGGGACGCGCCACGACGAAATCGCGGCGGTTAAAGTTTTCCAAATTCCGATCCTTATCCTTACGAATGCCGGCGAAGAGGGTCAGGCGCTCGCGGAAAAACTGCGAGTAGTGCACCGCATAATACGCGCGGGTCTCGTTGGTGCTGCCAAAGAAATTGCCGTTCTGGTCGGTCGGATCGTTCATCGCCGACGCGTAAAACTCGGTGCGCGATGGCAGCGGCAGACCCGGATTGAAGGTCCGAATATCGGTGTTGGGCCGCGGATTGTTGCCGGCGAAGGCCCTGAGCTGCGGCGTGAAACCGTAACGGCCGTCGAGTGAAACCGGGCCGCGGCTGTCGAAGCTTTTAAAATCGCCGGACCGCTCCTGGTATTCGAAGCCGACCATGGTGCGGTGCTTGCCGCCTACCAGGTTGTAGTTGGCGAGCAGGTCGTTTCGCCAAAGCGTATTCCAATTCTTGAATTCGCGCAGATTGGAGTTCATCCCGTTGATGATATAAGGCGAATCCGCCGCCGTCTCTGTTTTCACCTGACCGGTCGCGTAGTCGAAGTAAGTGCGCGCGGTGCCGGGGGCGACGGTCGTATAGGTGGGGCCGGCGTCGCGATTCAGGCGATCCTGCGCGCGTTTCGAATAAATGAAGTTCGAGCGGTAATCGAGCCAGCCGAGGAGCTTTTGATCCAGCGTGAGGTTGATGACGCGATTGATTTCGTTCAGATACGTTTCGGATCCGCTGTAGTTGAAATCGAGCGGCACCGGGGCGAAGCCGACGCGTTCCCACCAATTCCTGTCGTTGTTACCGCGAGGTCCGGCGGCGAATTGATAAGGCGGCAATTTGGTCGCGAGGGTGTTGTGCTGATTGTAATACTCGTATTCCACGAAGAGCTTCGTGCGATCGAAGGGCTTGTAGATGAGGCTGCCGGTGAAGCCCTCGGCGGCGAGGCGCTCGTCCTTCATGAAGGTGCCTTCGTCCTTCTTCATGGCATTCACCATGAAGAGGAGAGAGCGATCCTTGTTGAGCGGGCCGGTGACGCGACCGGTCACGCGCCAGGAGTCTTCATTGTCGAACCGAGTGTAAACCTCCGCGGCGGATTTCGACTTGGGCTGGGCCGAGACCGAATTGACGACGCCGCCAAGATTGCGGTCGCCATACATCATGCCGACGATGCCCTTCAACACTTCCCAGCGTTCGATGTTGTAGCCGTCGTTGATGCCGTAGCTGGTGACCCCGTTGCGCAGCATGAAGCCGGTCGAGACGCCGCGGATGTTGAAGCTGTTGGAACCTTCGAGACGCACCGGCGAATTTCCCTGCGTGATGCCCGAGACATAGGAGAGCGAATCGAGCGCATCGCGCGCGCCGATGTCGCGGAGGAATTCCTCGGTGACGACCGCGATGGACATCGGCGTATCCATGATCGGCAGGGCGAAACGCGACGCCGTGACCGAGTTGGCCGCGCGGTATCCAGATTCCTGATCGGCCAGCACCTCGAAGGGAGAGAGGAGCACGGCGCCATCGCTCGTCGTCGTCGAGCCTTCCGCGGCGCGCGCACCGGGGGTGCGTTCAACGCGCGCCGCTTCGGCTTTTGGGCTGGGCGGCGGCGGCGGCGTGGCACGCACGATCGCGAAGGCTCCCGTCGAGTCGTCGAGTCGTCCCGTCAAGCCGGTGCCCGCAAGCATCTGTCCCAGCGCCGCGTCGGCGGTCATCTCGCCTTTTACCGCCTGCGTGCGAATCCCCTGCACCAAATCGGTGGGCGCAATCACCTGTCTTCCCGATTGGGTCGAAAACTGCCGCAGCGCCGATTCGGCCGCACCCGCCCCCACATCGAACCGGTGCTTCGCCGGGGCGGCCGCGGGAGCAGCGGATACGATACCGACAAGAAACGTAAATGCGCAGACCAGGGCGGCAAGGCGGCCAAAGCGCACAGTGGAAGCGGAAGCGACGGGAACACGCATGATGGAAGCAGGTGGGGTTTGTCGCGCCGGGAACGACGCGTCACTCCAACGATGCGCGAGCCCGTGAAATCAGTTACGAAAATCTTTTGGCGCCTGCGTTCCACTCGCCTCGCTGGACATCCGCGGCGGTCGCCGAGAACGCTTCGCCCCTGCCGCACGCCTGCCAATTACGGCCTCGAACGAAGCACGATTTCATCCCCCACCCGCTCGGTCATCACTTCGTAATTCGACTCGAGCATCCGGGCAAACCCCTCGGCGTTGTCCGCACGGAATACACCGCTCATGCGTTTTTGCGCGAGAGTCTTGTCGGC
>JANPIT010000440.1:0-11965 GCA_031425115.1 Opitutaceae bacterium
CCGCTGATCGTAAACTACGGCGTCAGCGGCACCGCCACCAACGGCGTCGATTACCCGGGCTTGCTCGGCACCGTGACGATTCCCGCCGGCGCCACCAGCGTCACCATCCCGTTGCAGCCGCTGGCCGACACCAGCGTCGAGCCCACCGAAACCGTCACCCTCACCCTCGCCACTGGGACCGGCTACACCCTCGGCACTGCGATTTCCGGCACCGTATCCATCGCAGACACACCGGGCCTGCTCTACGTCGCCACCCTCCGGCCTGCCAGCAACGCCACTGGTTCCGCCGCCAGCGGACTCGCCACGATCGTGCTCAGCGCCAGCGGCACCATCGCGACGGTCAATGTCTCGTTCTCCAATCTCAGTTCCGGCCTCGTCGGGCTCCACCTGTTCCTTGGCAACAGCACCGCCGCCGGCGACTACGTGCTCGACCTCGGCACGAAAGGCCAAGTGACGGGCGCGCAGTGGAATATCCTCCCCACCGCCACCTTCACCAGCACCCAGATCCTCGACGCACTGCGCAACGGCCTCATCTACGTCGGACTCGACAGCGCCAATTTCCCCAGCGGCGAGCTCCGCGGCGCCTTCCTTAGCGCGACCGGCTCACAGAACTTCACCGCGCCCTCCGCCCCGCCTCCGGTATCGATCACCAACATCACCGCCACCGACGCCTCACGCTTCCTCACCCAAGCCACTTTCGGTGCGAAACAGAGCGAGATCGACGCCCTCACCGGCGGCAACCTTAACAGCTGGATCGATGCGCAGATCGCGCTCGCCAACACCTCGCATCGCAACGCCACCGTCGCCGAACGCACCGCCGCCATCGCGATCGACGGCTTCGACCCCACCAACAACCCTTACGTCTTCGCGTTCCGCCAGCGCGCCTGGTTCCAGATCGCGTTGACCGCTCCGGATCAACTTCGCCAGCGCGTCGCGTTCGCACTCAGCCAGATCCTCGTCACGTCCGACGTGCCCTTCGGCAACAACATGACGGAGCCACTGGCGAACTACTACGATCTCCTCGCGACAAACGCGTTTGGCAATTTCCGCACGCTGCTCGAGCAAGTCACGCTCAGCCCCGTGATGGGTCTCTACCTCAGCCATCTCCGCAACGAGAAGGCCACCACCACGACCACCCCCGACGAAAATTACGCGCGCGAGGTCATGCAGCTTTTCTCCATCGGCCTCGTGCAGCTTCAGCCCGACGGCACCCTGAAACTGGATACCGACGGCCTCCCGATTCCGACCTACAATCAGACCACCATCACCGAGATGGCGAAGATCTTCACGGGCTATGCGTTTTTCAACGCCACGGCCAACGCCGCCAACAACGCCAATCTCTTCCGCCGCGGACCCACGGACTACATCAATCCGATGATGAACTACCCCGCGTTCCACGAGATGGCCGCCAAGAACCTTTCTCCGGTTCTGAGCACCGCGATCCCCGCCAACCTCGGCCCCACCGAAGATCTGAAGCGCACGCTCGACGCGCTCTTCAATCACGAGAACACCCCGTCGTTCATTTCCAAGCAGCTCATTCAACGGCTCGTCACCGATAATCCCAGCCCCGCCTACGTCTACCGCGTCGCCGAAAAATTCCGCAACAACGGCTCCGGCGTCCGCGGCGATCTCGGCGCTGTCGTCCGCGCTATTCTGACCGACTACGAAGCGCGCTCCACCGCCGTCACCGACGACCCCGGCTACGGCAAGCTCAAGGAACCGTTGCTCCGCTACACTGGCTTCCTCCGCAACTTCAACGCCGCCAGCAGCAGCGGCCGCAACAACCAGGACAACGTGCAGACCAGCCTCGCCCAGGCTCCTCTCCGCGCTCAGTCGGTCTTCAACTTCTTCGAGCCCGGCTACGTTTTCCCCGGCCCGCTCGCCGCCGCCGGCCTCGTCGCGCCGGAGTTCCAGATCACCGACGACACGACTGCCATCAGCACCGCGAACTTCCTGCGCAACGCGATCTTCGCCGTCGCCAACGCCACGCCGAACGGGATGAAGGTGCTCGCGCCCAATTACACCGCCGAGCTCGCCCTCGCCACCAACATCCCCGCGCTCCTCGACCGGCTCAATCTCCTGATGACCGCGGGCCAGATGTCCGCCGCCACCCGCGCCCGTATCACTACCACCCTTACAGCCATCCCCGCCGCAACCCCCGCGGGACAACTCGAACGCGTCCAGTCCGCCGTGCTGCTCGTCGCCACCACCCCGGACGGCGCCACGCAACGGTAATCATCCTCGTGATTCGTGCTCGTGCTCTTGCTCGTGCTCTTCCTCCTCCGCCTCCCGCCGTCGCCCTGAAGATTACGAGCAAGAGTAAGAGCACGAGCACGACACTGAACAAAAAAACCACTCTCCACCCCCGCCCGCCTATGAATCCCACCCGTCGCAATTTCATCGGCCAGTGCTGCGCCGCCGTCGGCACCACCGGCATGTTGTCCGCGCTCACCCAGCTCCGCGCCACCGCCGCCGCCGCCAGCCTTTCCTCCGGCTCGTCCACGCCCGCCACCGCCGGCGCCGTCCCATCGGACTACAAGGCGCTCGTCTGCATTTTCCTCAACGGCGGCAACGATGCCTCCAACCTCCTCATCCCCGCGGGCAGTGGCTACGCCGGCTACGCCGCGGCCCGCTCCGTCCTCGCGATCCCCCAGGCCAGTCTGCTCACCCTGGCACCGAAGACCACCGACGGTCGCACCTTCGCCCTGCATCCCAGCCTGGCGGAAATGCACAGTCTTTTCGGCGCCGGAAAAATGGCCCTGCTCGCCAACGTGGGCTCGCTCGCCGAGCCGACCAACAAGACGCAATACAACGCGAGGAGCGTTAAACTCCCGCCGCAGCTCTTTTCCCACAACGACCAGCAGGTCCAGTGGCAGAGCTCCGTGCCCGACCGCCCCTTCAGCAACGGCTGGGGCGGTCGCACCGCCGAGCTGCTGAACTCGCTCAACGACAAAGACAGCAAGGTCTCGATGTCCGTTTCGCTCAACGGATTTAACAACTTCCAAGTTGGTGACGGCGGGGTCACGCAGCTCTCCGTCAACCCCGCATCCGCCGCCGCACCCAAAGGTGGGCCCGTGGTCTTCAATAGCACCACCGGCGGCAACAATCCCGCCCGCTACGCCGCGCAAAAGGATCTCTTCGCCAGCGCGAACACCAATCTCTTCGCCAGCGCGTTTGGCGGTCTCTCCAAGGATGCGATCGATACCAGCGAACTGCTCGGGAGCGTTCTCACCAGTGCGCCCTCCTTCGCCACGACGTTCCCCAACACGACGCTCGCCAATCAGCTCAAGGCCATCGCCTACCTGATCAGCGTTTCGAGCAACCTCGGCCTGAAGCGCCAGGTCTTCTTCGCGCGTATCGGCGGATGGGATACTCACGCCGACCAGGTCGACGACGTGGACCGGGCCCTCGGCGCGCACGCCGACCTCCTGCGCCAAGTGAGCCAGGCGATGAACGCATTTTACAATACGACCGTTGAGCTCGGCTGCGCCGACCGCGTTACCACTTTCACCGCCTCCGACTTCGGCCGGACCTACGGCTCCAACGGTGACGGCTCCGATCATGGCTGGGGGTCCCATCACCTCGTGCTCGGTGGCGCCGTCAAAGGCGGCGACATCTACGGCAAGATGCCCACGCTCACGATCGGCGGCCCCGACGACACGAGCAACGGCCGCTGGATTCCCACGACAAGCGTCGATGAATACGGCGCCACGCTCGCGCGCTGGTTCGGCGTGAGTGACACCAACCTCAGCGTCGCCTTCCCCAACATCGGCCGCTTCGCGAAACCGAATCTCGGTTTCGTCTGAGGCTTGCGAGTTCGAAGTGAGGACTGGCGGTTTGTCGCCTGTCCGTGGTGGGCCGGCCGCTCCGCGGGCGGCTGATTGGGGAAGCAGGTGGGCCGAGCGGGCCAACAGCCTGCGCTCTCGCTGGCGCGTTCCACTCTCAACGGCTCTCGCCGCGGTTTCCACCAGCACGTCGTTTCCATCCGATGTGTCTTCCAGGCTGGATTCCATGCTACAATAAGCGCATCATGCATTTCCGTCTTCTGTCCGCATGATCCGTCTTCGCTACTTCGCGACTTGTTTGCTCTGCGCTTCGGTGTTTCACGCGCAAGACCCTCGACTGGCGCAGGTCACCGCCCTTGCGCCTGCCAGCGGCGGGGCGCCGGTCGGCTTTGTGCTGGGTGCGGGGGCATCGCAGTCCGTGCTGATTCGCATTCCCTCGGCGTCGCTTGAAACTTCCGACCCCGCCCCGCTCGAAGTCACACTTTTCGATCGCGACCACTCGATCCTCGCCCATGGCACCGATGGCACGATCCGCCTCGCGCTTGCCGCGGGGGCCTACACCGCGGAAGTCGCTGCCTCGTCCGCCCTTCTATCCTTTCCGCCCGCAATCGAAATCCACGCGCAGAACCCCACCGGTGCTCGGCTGCTCAACACGTCCGCGCGCGTGCGGATCGATGCGAGCGCCGGCCCTGCGCTCAGTTTCGTCGTCTCCGACGGTTTCGGGTCGTGCCGCGTGCTGATTCGCGCCGCCGGTCCCGCGCTCCATGCGTTTTCCGTCGCAAATCCAGTGCCCGATCCGGCTCTGCACCTCACTGCGGACGCGACCGGGGCCGAGATTGCCGCCAACGACAATTGGGCGACACCCTCCTCTCCACCGGCCGCCAGCGCCGCGACGCTCAAGGGCGCGTTCGCGCAAACCGGCGCCTTTGACTTTCCCGGCGCGGGCAAGGACGCGGCACTGCTCGTCGACCTCGCGCCGGGGCGATATACGGTTCACGTCCGCGATGTCACGGGCGCGAGCGGCGTCGCGCTCGTCGAGTTGTATGAAGTTTCCCGTGACAGCGTCTCTGCCACCCTGCCGCGGACGGCGGCTCTCGCGGCCCCGACTTCAACGCCCGTCACCATCGCGGCCGTCGCCGCCCTGCCCGCGGCGCACCATAGCGCCGACCTTGATGCGGATTTCTCCATCAGCCTGCTCGAACTCACGCGCGTGATTGAGCTCTACAATACGCGCAACGGCACGACGCGGACCGGAGGCTATCGCGTGCTGGACGGAGGCGAAGACGGCTTTGCCAGCGACTCCAGCGTCGCGCCCGAGGGACCCGCCGCGGTGCTCACGCGGTATCATTCGGCGGATACGAGTCGCGATGGCCGCATCGACCTCCGCGAGCTAACCCGCGTGATCGAGCTCTACAATTTTCGCCGCGGCACAGTTCGCACGGGCGACTATCATTCACGGGCGGGCACCGAGGACGGTTTCACGGGGGGTGCGCTCACGATCGTCACCATCGCCGCGACCAAAAACGCGAGCGACGAATCCGGCGCGAACGCCGGTGAGTTTACGATCACGCGAACGGGCGAGACCTCGACCAGCCTCGTCGTCAGTTACGGGGTCGGAGGCACCGCTGGCAACGGCACGGATTTCGCCACGCTCGCGGGATCCGTGACGATTCCGGCGGGTGCGACTACGGTCAAACTACCCCTCTCACCACTTCCCGATCTCGTCGCGGACGGCTCGGAGACCGCCATCGTCACGCTCGTCACCTCTACAGCCGATTACGAACTTGGCGCGCAAAGCACCGCGACCGTCACGATCGCCGACAGCCCCTCGACGCTTTATGTCGCCACGCTGCGACCGGAAAACACCGCCCTGGACTCCATCGCGTCCGGCAGCGCCACCCTGTCGCTCAGCGCCAGCGGAACGCTCGCCAGTATCAACGTCTCGTTTTCCAACCTGAGCTCCGCCGAGGTCTCCGCGCACCTGCGCATCAGCCCGTCCGGTGATTTTGTCGGCGGCGTGCCGCGGGGCCAGGTCAGCGGTTCGCTCTGGAGATTACCAGCGGTGGGCATCTACACGAGTGCCGACCTCCTCGCCGCGCTCAAGAGCGGCCGGATCTACATCGGCATCGACACCGTGAACTATCCGTCAGGCGAATTGAAGGGCACACTGATCCAAGGCGCCGGCTCGCAGACTTTCTCGCCGCCGGTCGATCCTCCCGCGGTTTCACTCACCGCCACCACGCGGACGGATGCGGCGCGTTTCCTGATGCAGGCCACGTTTGGTCCGAAAAAATCCGAAGTCGATGCGCTCACCGGCCAGAGCATCGACGCTTGGCTGAACAACCAACTCGCGCTGCCGTTTACCTCCCACCGCACCGCCACGGTTTCCGATCGCACGAACTTCGGTGGCAGCTCCAGTTTCACCAACTTCAACGCCATCTATCCGCCGAACCGCCAATTCGCGTGGTTCAAGCTCGCGCTCACCGCGCCGGACCAACTTCGGCAGCGCGTGGCCTTCGCGCTCAGCCAGATATTTGTCGTCTCCGATGTGTCCCTCGGCAACGACAACCAGACCGAGCCCCTCGCCAACTACTACGATATCCTCGGCAACGGCGCCTTCGGCAATTTCCGCACGCTGCTCGAAAACGTCACGCTCAGCCCGATGATGGGCATCTACCTCAGCTCGCTGCGCAACGCGAAGGCCGACCCCGTCGCCGGCACCACGCCCGACGAGAATTTCGCCCGCGAGGTGATGCAGCTCTTCACCATCGGCCTCAGCCAGCTTCAACCCGACGGCACGCTCAAACTCGATGGCACCGCGCTCCCCATCGCCACCTACGACCAGACCACCATCACCGAAATGGCCAAGGTCTTCACGGGCTGGGCCTATCCTTCCACCAACGCCAATGCGTTTCGCACCGCGGGCACCAACTACTACAGCCCGATGCAGCTCTTCACGGCGTTTCACGAGCCCGCGAGCAAGACCATTATCAACGGCATCGTGCTCCCCGCGAACCTCGGCGGCACCGAAGATCTCAGGCGCACGCTCGACGCGCTCTTCAATCATCCCAACACCGCGCCCTTTATCTGCCAGCAACTCATCCAGCGACTCGTCACCAGCAACCCCAGCCCTGCCTACATTTACCGCGTCGCCCAAAAATTCGTGAACAACGGCGCTGGCGTCCGTGGCGATCTCGGCGCCGTGGTGAAGGCGATATACACCGACTACGAAGCCCGCTCGCCCGCCGTCGCCAGCAACATCGCCTTCGGCAAGCTCAAGGAGCCGCTCCTCCGGCTGACCGGCCTGCTGCGCACTTTCAACGCCACTGCTCCCAACGGTCGCTACGCCGGCCTGCAGGTAAACGTAAACGGGACCCCTATCAACGGCACCACCCTCGTTCCCGCCGCGAGCACGAGCATCACCACGCTCAGCGCCGTCACGCTCTCCTCGGTGCAGACGCGCCTCGCCGAGGCTCCGCTGCGCTCGCCGTCGGTGTTTAATTTTTTCAGCCCCTCCTATGTCGAACCCGGCTCCCTCGCCGCGGCCGGCCTCGTCGCGCCTGAGTTTCAAATCACCGACGCCACCACGAGCATCGACGCACCGAACTTCTTCCGCTCGTTCCTCGTCAACCCCAACACCGCCGCCGTATCCGTCGCCGTGACACCCGATCTGTCCTACGAACAGACGCTCCTCGCGACACCCACCGTGCTCCTTGATCACCTCGCCACCGTGCTCGCCGGCGGCAACCTCCCGCAAGCGACCCGCGACGTCATCATCGCCAAGCTCGCCGCCCTGCCCGCCTCCGCCACCTCGCTCGATCGTGCTCGAGCCGCCGTCCTCCTCGTCCTCACCTCTCCCGCCGGCGCGACGCAGCGCTAAAACCCATGCTCGTGATTCTTGCTCTTGCTCTTGCTCGTCCTCCACCGCCTCCCCGTTCGACCTCACGATTACGAGCAAGAGCATGAGCAAGAGCACGAACCTGGTTACACCAAGCCGCCCAATTTCCCCGCCCATGAACACCCGCCGCCAATTCCTCGGCTCCTCCTGTTGCGCTGCGGTCGGCGCCACCGGCCTGCTGTCATCGCTGGCCAGTCTTCGGCTCATGGGCGCTCTGGCCGATCCCGCGAACGGGCCCCGCACACCCGCCACCGCCTCCGCGCTCCCCAGCGATTACAAAGCGCTCGTCTGCTTGTTTCTGAACGGCGGCAACGACGCCAACAACCTGATCATCCCCTCCGACACCGCGGGCCACGCCGCCTACGCGACCGCGCGCGCCAATCTCGCTTTACCGAGGTCGGGCCTGCTCGCCCTCGCCCCCAAGACTTCCGACGGGCGGAGTTTTTCCCTTCACGCGGCCCTCCCAGAATTGCACACCCTCTTCGGCTCCGGCCAAGCCGCCCTGCTCGCCAATGTCGGCACGCTCGCCTACCCCACGACCAAGGCGCAATACACCGCCGGCTCCGTGCCGCTCCCACGCCAGCTTTTCTCGCACAGCGATCAACAGGTGCAATGGCAGAGCAGCGTGCCCGATCGGCCGAGCACCACAGGCTGGGGCGGCCGTCTCGCCGATCTCGTCAACGCCTTCAACACAAACAGCCAGATCTCGATGTCGATCAGTCTCGCGGGCACGAATTATTTCCAAGTCGGCGGCGCCGTCTCCCAATACGCCGTCACCACCAACGGCGCGCTCGTGTTTTCCGGCAGCACCTCGAGCGCCACGTCGACCGATGGGGTTCGCTATAGCGGGCAAAAGACCATCTTCGGGCTCAATCACCCGGGACTCTTCGATGCTGCGTTTGCCGGCATTTCGCACAGCGCGATCGCGGACGCCGATTCGCTCAACGTTGCGCTTACGACCGCGCCCACCCTCGCGACCGTTTTTCCCGTCTCCACCGCCGCTAACCAACTCAAGATGGTCGCGCGCCTCATCGGCGCATCCACGGGTCTGAACCTCAAGCGCCAGGTGTTCTTCGTTCAGCTCGGCGGTTGGGATACTCACGCCGCCCAACTCGACAACACCACGCCCACTTCCGGTGCCCACGCGGCCCTCCTCGGCCAGGTCAGCCAAGCCGTCAACGCCTTCTACAACGCCACCGTCGAGCTCGGCGTCGCCAACCAGGTCACGCTGTTCACCGCCTCCGATTTTGGCCGCACGTATCGGTCGAATGGTGACGGCTCCGACCACGGTTGGGGCAGCCATCACTTCGTCGTCGGCGGCGCCGTCAAAGGCACCGACATCTACGGGAGAATGCCCACGCTCACCATCGGCGGCCCCGACGACGTATCGCAAGGTCGCTGGATCCCGACGACGAGCGTCGACGAATACGCCGCGACACTCGCCACCTGGTTCGGCGTCAGCGCGACCGATCTTCCCCTGGTTCTCCCCAACATCGGCCGCTTCGCGAAACCGAATCTGGGGTTCGTCTGAGGCTTGCGGGTTTGCGGCAGCGAGGGTCCGCCCATCCGGTCTCCGTGGTGGGCCGGCCGCTCCGCGGGCGGCTCCTTGGGACATGTTCGAAACGGTGCGCACGACGTCGCTTTGACAACCGCGCCGCCGCCCCTCATGCCAAGGCGTGCTTTCCGCTCGGGCGCTCGGTCTTCCCCACCACCGCATAACGGCATCACTGCGCCGCGGCGTCTGCGTCCTTTTCGCCATCACCTGCCTCGCGCGCGCCACCCACGCGCAAGAGGCTCGGCTCGCCAATATCTCCACCCGCGGCCAGGTCGGCACCGGCGCGGACCTGCTCGTCGGCGGCTTCGTCATCGGCGGCGCGGGCAAAACGGTCCTCGTCCGCGCCATCGGCCCCGGCCTCGCCGCCTTCGGCGTCACCGGCACGCTGCGCGATCCCGTGCTCAATATTTTCAATTCGGGCGGCAGCATCGTCGCCACGAATGACAACTGGGCGAGCGAGGCGGCCACGACCGCGGCGCAGGTCGGCGCGTTTCCGCTGCCGGCGGCGAGCCGCGATGCCGTCGTCGTCGCCACGCTCCCCGCTGGCGCCTACACCGCGCAGATCTCGGGTCTCACAAATTCGGATACGGGCGTCGCCCTGCTCGAGGTCTACGATGTCGCGGGCAGCGGTCAGCTCGTCAACCTCGCCACGCGCCTCCAGGTCGGCACGGGCGCCAACCTCGCCGTCGCCGGCTTCGTCCTCAGCCCCGGCGCCGGCACGCGCAAGCTCCTCATCCGCGGCATCGGCCCCGCTTTGGCCGGTTTCGGCCTGAACGGCACTCTCGCCGATCCCAAGCTCACCGTCCTCGACGGCAACGGCACCGAGGTCGCCCTGGCTGTCGCCAACGGCAGCGCCGCCCCGCTGAGCTTCGCCGCCTCGCAGGCCGGCGCGTTCGCTTCGGGCGGCACCGATACCGCCGTGATCGTCAACGTCGCCCCCGGCAATTACACCGTGCAGCTGGCCGGCCAGAGCGGGACCACGTCCGGCGTCGCCCTGATCGAGGTCTACGACATCACCGCCACCACCGGCACGCCCCCCGCCTTCGGCCAGTCGTCCCGCCTGTTCTACACCCCGCTGCGTCCCACGGCCGGCAGCGGTGCGTCCACAGCATCCGGATACGCCACCCTCCTCTTCGACCCCAACACGAACACCGGCTTCGTCACGGTCGCGTTTTCGAATCTGTCTTCCGCGCAGACCGGCGCGCACCTGGTCCTCGGCGCCGCGGGCGGCAACGGCACCTTCGTCCTCGACCTCCCGCGCGGGCAGGTCAACTCCGCCTACTGGACCTTCTCCGCACGCGGGCCCCTTTCGACCAACGACATCGTCGCTGCGCTCTTGAACGGAGACATCTCCGTCCAGATCGACTCCGCCACGCTCCCGTCGGGCGAGCTTCGCTCCACGCTGCTCGCCACCCGGGGCTCAACTGGATTCACCGCGCCGGCCGCCCCGCCGGCGCTTGGGGCGAGCGCTCTCACCGCGCCGTCGCAAACCGACGCCGCGCGCCTCCTCACGCAAGCCACCTTCGGTCCGACCACCGCCACCATCAACGCCCTCATGGCGCGCGGTATTCCCGGCTGGCTCGATGATCAGATGTCGCTGCCGATGACGGCCACGCTCGCCACGCTCCGCGCCGATCTCGCCGCCGTGCCGAACGGCTTCGATCCCCAGCCGAACGCCGTGCAGCGCTTCGCCACCCCAGCCAACTGGCAGGCCGCCTGGTGGAAGACCGCGGTCACCGGCCCCGATCAATTGCGCCAGCGCGTCGCCTTCGCGCTCGGTGAGCTGCTCGTCGTGGGCGACGCGGCATGCGACGGCAATTTCTACCTCGAGATGAAGGCCACGTATCACGACCTGCTCGCGCGGCACGCCTTCGGCAATTACCGCCAGCTCCTCGAAGAGGTGACCCTCAATCCCTCGATGGGTCTTTGGCTCACCTACCTCTGGAATCAAAAAGCCGATCCCAGCAAAGGCACCGCGGCCGACGAAAACTACGCCCGCGAAATCCAACAGCTCTTCACCATCGGCCTCGTGCAGCTCCACCCCGATGGCACGCTGCTACTCGACGCGCTAGGCCAGCCGATTCCCACCTACGACCAGACCACCATCGCCGAAACCGCCAAGGTTTTCACCGGCTGGTCTTACGCCTCGCATCCCGAAAACACCACCGATATCCGCGCCTTTCTCGGCCGCCCGCCCGGCAACACGACGGCGCCCTTCCCCGACACCAGCGGCTACCTGCAACCGATGCGGCACTACAGCGCGTTTCACGACAAGACGTCGAAGCGCATCGTCAGCCTGCAGCAAGTCGCCCTCGCCGAAGCCCGCCCGACCATTATTCCCGCGAATCAAACCGGCGCGCAGGACTTGAAGATCCTCCTCGATACGCTGTTCGCGCACCCGAATACCGGCCCGTTTGTTGCGCGCCACCTGATCCAACGGCTCGTCACCGCGAACCCGAGCCCCGCCTATGTTTATCGCGTCGCGCAAAGCTTCGCCAACGACGGCAGCGGCACCCGCGGCAACCTCGGCGCCGTCGTCCGCGCCATCCTCACCGACTACGAAGCGCGCTCGCCGGCCGTGCTCGGCAATCCGGGCTACGGCAAAATCAAGGAGCCACTCCTGCGCCTCTCCGCGTTTCTCCGTGCCCTGGCGTTTGCCGCACCCAATGGTCAGTTTCTCGATGGTTTCTTCGGCAACCCGAGCGGCTATCACCCCGCCAAGGTGCT
>JANPIT010000441.1:0-8531 GCA_031425115.1 Opitutaceae bacterium
GCGTGCCGCCGGGCGTGACCCCACAGTTTTTTAGTCTAGTGGATATGTTGGCGACGTGCGCGGCCCTGACGAAGCAGAACGTGCCGGCAGACTCTGCGCCGGACAGCATCAATTTGCTGCCGGTTTTGCTGGGCGAAACGAAGGCGCAGCTGCGGACGAACGTGGTGCAGCACGGGATCGGCAACGTGCTCGCTTTGCGCTCCGGCGATTGGAAATACATCCCGGCCAACACCGATGCCTCGACCGGAATCGGGCGCGGTGCCGACCCCCGCGACACGCGTTTCGCGGAGGCGGTGGTGTCCGAGCCGTTGCTCTTCAATCTCGCCACGGACCCCGCCGAGACGAGAAATCTCGCGACGACGCAGCCAGCGAAACTCGCCGAACTCACGCGACTATTGTCCGATATCCGCGCGAAGAAAGCGCGGTAGCCGACGCCGAATCACTTTTGCCCGAGCTTCCGCTTGAAATGTTTATCGAGCAGTTCGGGCTCGAGATTGCGGAGCTTGGGGGCGAGTTGCAAAGAGAGCATCGCCATCTGGGCGGAGGACTCGATGACGACAGCGGCGTCGACGGCTTTTGCCGCGGTCGGCCCCCAGGCGAACGGAGCGTGCCGGTGCACCAACACGCCCGGGAAATCGATTGGACTGAGGGCATCCGCCAGAAAACGTTCAATGATGACGTTGCCGGTTTCCCATTCGTAGGCGCCGCCGATTTCGAACTCGGTGAGCTTACGCGTTACGGGAATGTCGCCGTTAAAGTAGTTGGCATGAGTCGTCCCGAAAATGGGGATACCGCGCCCGGCCTGGGCGAACGCGGTTGCGTGGATGGAATGGGCGTGGACGATGCCGCCAATCGATTTGAAGCCGTGGTAAAGCCGCCGATGGGTGGGCGTTTCTTCCGAGGGCGCGTAACGTCCCTCGACCTTTTGTCCGTCCAGATCAACGAGCACCATGAGCGCGGGGCGTAATTCAGCGTAGGGGACACCGCTGGGTTTGATCGCGAAAATGCCGCGGGTGCGATCGAGCGCCGATGCATTGCCGAAGTTCAGAGTGGTCAACGCGTGTTTCGGCAGAGCGAGATTCGCTTCGTAGGCTTCGCGTTTCAGATCAGTCAGCATGACACGAGCAGAAGCAGAACTCCGCCAACATGAAAGGGAGAATATTACGGATTCGGCCAGGGTGATTTGTCTCCGGAAATCCGGGAGGCCACCGCCGAACCGAAGGAAGTAACGCGGGACTAAACGGAGATGGACACTCCATCGAAGAAGCAGGACCCGGCCGAAGTTTCGGCCAAGAACGATTTGCAGAAAAAAGCCGCCCGTTCCCCGCAGCAACCGCATCAACCCGACGCGGCCAAACCGAAACCGCCGCAATCGGGGAAGCCCGTATGGGACAAACCGCACTCCTCGTAAACGAGTCGACGGTCTGCGCAGGGATTTCCGATCGGCTTACGCAGTCGCGCTAGCGCTGCGCGTGTTTTAGGACGAGCAGATCCTTCATCACGCGCGAAAGATCGGCGGATTTGTCGAGCCCGCCGAACGCATCGTAGACTTGGCGGTAGAGCCGGTAGAGATCGTCGTAGACCTTTTTGTTGGCAGCGATCGGACGATAACTCTTCGGCTTCACGCGGGTCATGGCTTTTTGAGCGGCGGGGAAGTCCTGGTGCGCCTTGGCTAGCACCGCGGCGGAAATGGCGGATCCGAGCGCGCAGGCCTGCGACGAGCCGGAGACCTGCATGGTGCAGCCGGTGATGTCGGCGTAGATCTGCATGAGCATCGGATTTTTTTCCGCGATACCTCCGGCACACACGATGCGGTCGACGGGCACGCCGTATTCCTGAATGCGTTCCAGGATCGCTCGCGCACCAAATGCCGTCGCCTCGATCAGCGCCCGATAAATCTCTGCCTGCGTCGTGTAGAGCGTTTGGCCGAGGAGCGCGCCGGTGAGCAGCGGATCGACGAGAATGGTGCGGTTGCCGTTATTCCAATCGAGCGCGAGCAGGCCGGATTGCGCGGGCTTCAACTGGGCCGCAGCCTTGGTGAGCTTGGCGTGAAGTGACGGGTCGCCCTGGCAGACCACCTCGACCCACCACTTGAAGATATCGCCGACCGCGGACTGACCCGCCTCGATGCCGTAGTAACCGGGAAGGATCGCGCCCTTCACGATGCCGCAGATGCCGGGAATGTCGCGCACGGGCTTTTCGGCGGAGACGACGCCGCAGTCGCAAGTCGAGGTGCCGATAATTTTCACCAACACGCCTTCCGCCACGCCGCAACCGATCGCGCCGTAGTGGACATCCATCGCGCCGATCGCGATGGGGATATTGGCGCGGAGGCCGAGTTTATCGGCCCACTCGTAACTGAGTTTACCGGCGGGGACCGTGGCGTCGTAAGCCTTCTCGTAGAGCCGGTCGCGGAGGTCGGCCAACTTTGGGTGCAGCCGCGTGAGGAACTCCTTGTCGGGCAGGCCGCCCCATTCGTCGCTGTAGAGTGCCTTGTGTCCGGCGCAGCACACGCCGCGGATCACCCGCGCCGGAAGATTGGCGCCGGCGAGGACCGATGGTATCCAGTCCGCCAATTCAACCCAGGAATGGGCGGCGTGGAAGACATCGGGAGCGACGTTCAAGCAATGCCAGATTTTCGCCCAGAACCATTCGGACGAGTAGGTGTTGCCGCATTTCGCGATGTAGCGCGGGCGGAGATGGGCGGCCAACTCGGTGATCTGCGCCGCCTCGTTGACGCTGGTGTGATCTTTCCAGAGCCAGCACTGGGCGTTCAGGTTTTTGCGCCACTTCTTATCCAGCGCGAGCGGGCGATTGGCGGCGTCGACGGGAATGGGACTGGAGCCCGTGGTGTCGACGCCGATGCCGATAATTTTGTCAGGTGAAAACCCGCGTGCTTTTCGGGCTGCCGTCAGCGCCAGCTTCACGCTCCGCTCGAGACCGACGAGATAATCGCCGGGGTGCTGGCGGGCAAGGTGGTGGTCCTTGGGATCGAGGAGCACGCCTTGATGACCGCTGGGATAGTTGACGACTGCGGAGCCAAGCTCGGCGCCGTCGGCACAGCGCACGACCAGCGCGCGCACGGAATTTGTCCCGTAATCGATGCCAAGAGTGAACATGGTGGGCGGGCAGTTATTTCAGCCCGCGCGTGCGCAGCAAGTTTTCCGCGCGTGTTTCAGCCGTAAGGAATTTGCGAGTAGTGCAGGCGGGTAGGGCGGAGCGGCACCTGACTCGCGGATGAGAAATGGTGAGCCCGTGTCGCGCGGCCACCGATTGCTCTAATTAAACTTCAATTCACCCGCGCCCAAAGCGGCTGATACGCCCGCATCATCTCCGGAAAAGTGGTCGCGGTGGTCTGCAACTCCCGCTGCAGGCGGGCGCACACGCTGGGCGAGATGAGGGCGGACGGCTCCCAGAGGAGCAGTGTCATGGCGTTGAAGATACGCTCGCGCGGATGGCGGCCGGGCTGGCCTTGCAGCAACGGGCGGAGGCCCAGCGAGCGGAGATTGAGCAACGCGTTGCGGGAAGCGGAGGTGTCGGGGCATTTGCGCAGCGGCGATTCCGCGTAGGCAAGGGCTGACGGGAAATCGGTGCGCAAGCGCCGACCTTCGATCCAAAGCCAGGTGCGGAGGGCGAGGGCGGTGACGGCGGCGTGCTCGGCCCAAAGCGATTCGCGGGTGGCGACACTGCGTTCTGGATACAGCTTGAACTCCACCCCGGTGGCATGGTGGCGGCGAATCTCCTCGAGCCACGGCGGCGTCGCGGCGCGCGCCAGCCGCTCAAGGTGCCGGTGGCGCTCGCGCACGCTCCAGTGATAAAGGCCGTGGGTGACGAGCATGGCGTCGCCGAGCGCGAGTTCGGCTTTCGCGATGTTGCGCCGGACGAAATCGGCGTCGGCGGCCGTGAACTCGCGTTTTTCAAGCCGCTCGCGCGCGAACAAGAGCCCGGAGCCCCGGTTCATCAGCAGCCGGGTGGCTTCACTCAGCGGAATCTGTCCGGCCTCGCGATGATGCGCGCAATTGGTCAGCCGGCCGGCGTCTCCGACCAGCCAGCGGTGACCGGAGATGAGATCGTAGGAAAACATGCTGACGCTGGCGCGTTCGAGTTCGCGCAGCGACGTGATCTTGAACTCCACGTCGACGCCGGCCTGCGGCGTAAGAATCTCGCCCAGCACATGGAGCGCGTGGCCGAAGCGCTGCTCGTTGATCAAGCGCGAGCCGCGCACGCAGACGTAGAATTCGAGGTCGTTGTAGGCGCGTTGGCCGGTGGGAGTGGTGAGCACGCCGCCTTCGCCGCGACCGTAGCCGCCGCCGAGGATGAGCGCTTCGAGCCGGCCCGGGGGCACCAGGCCGCGGACGCCGGCGGCAATCTTTCGGCAGGTTTGCGCGAGGTGGGCCTCGAGCTCGCGGCTGCCGTCGATGGTGAAGCGAGGTGAGGTTTCGCTTGGCGGAACGATGGGCACGCGAGAAGTGGGCCGGGCGGTGCGGAGGGGCAGGGTCAGGGCGGAGGGAGTCTGCGCGCTCATGAAAAATTTTCCCGATGCATCGCCCAACCGGCCTTGAAGCCGGCGCGACGCGCAATGCGTTGCTCCCAGCGGATGCGCAGGGCCCGGGGGAATTCGCGCAGGCGGCCGACGCGGCGGCAGTAGCCGAGGTCGCGCCGCGCGTCGTTGATCCACCCGAGTAACACGCGAGGCGGATGAGTCATCTCGGCGGGATGACCCTGGTAAACCGCCGCGAGCGCCCAGGCTTCGCCGAAACTGCGCTTATACGCCTGCCGCGGCGTGTAGTTGTGCGAGTGCATCACCACCGATTCAGGAATGTAGACCACCTCGTAGCCGGCGGTGCGGCACCAACGGGTGTATTCATCGTCCTCGGAATACTGCATGGACTCGAGGAAGCCGCGCTGCGCCCACACGTCTTTGCGCAGACCGCTGCTCACCATGCTGAAGAAGTGATCCCAACTTGCTGATACGCGCGCGTCGCCGAAGCAGCGATCGTAGTCATGGGCAAACACCGCCTCGCAATTCGGCCGCGGAATCTGGCGGCCGAAGACGGCGGCGTTACGCGGTTGCCGGATCGCCTCCGCCAGCGGCCTCAGCCAGTTGGTGCCCTGCGGGGTGGCGTCGGCGTTGAGGAAGATGGCGGTGTCTGTTTCCGCGAGCTCCATGCCCTGATTCATCACCCGGCTCGGATTGTAATCGTGAGGCAGGAGCTGGATGAAGTGCTTCGGCTTGGCCGCGCGTATGAGGTCGACCGAGCCATCGCTGGAGCCGGAGTCGAATACAACGAGGTCCCAATTGCGGTAGTCCTGCCCCTGAAGCGCGGGCAGCGTGTCGCGCAACGCCCACGCTTCGTTATAGGAACGCATGATGATGGTTACCTTGGGGTCGCTCATGTGTTGGCCCATGGTAAACGCCTGCGTCAGCGCGTCCCATGGGGTCTATGCCGCCTCTCCCGTAGGTTTCGACCCACTAACCGACCGAACTGGAGCCGAGTAAGCTGCGGCCCGCGTTGTTTCAGCAACGCCAATGGTCCCATGTCGTCTTCTCCGAAAAAGCATCCGGTCGTCCTCTCCGTTGGCCTCATGGCCTGGAATGAGGAGGCATCGATCGTGACCACGCTCGAGTCCCTTTTTCGGCAGTCGGCATTCGAGCGGCTGTCCCTCCGCCATGAGGCGTGTGAGGTCGTCGTCGTGGCCAATGCATGCACGGATCGGACGGTGGCGGTCGTGCGGGCGTTCTTCGACAAGATGGACCGCGAGCACCCTTGGTCGGAGAGCATCGTCGCGCGCGTGATCGACATCCCCGAGCCGGGCAAGGGCAACGCCTGGAATCGCTACATCCACGAGTTTTCCGCGGTCGAGGCGCGCTACATCATCTCGATGGATGCGGACATCGTCTTCCACCACCGGGATACGATCTTCAACCTGATGCATGCGCTCGAGCAGCGGCCGGATGTGCCGGCTTCGACGGGGCGCCAGTGCAAGGATCTCATTTTCAAAGAACACAAAACCTGGCGCGAACGCGTGTCGCTCGCGACGTCGTCCATGGGTGGCGGCGAGCAGGGGAAAATTTGCGGCCAACTCTACTGCCTCCGGTCGGCCGTGGCGCGGAACCTCTACCTGCCGCGCGACCTGGGCGCCACCGAGGACGGATTTATCAAGGAGATGGTCTGCACCGAATTTCTCACGCGTCCCTCCGAGCCCGGCCGGGTCGTGCTCGCGCCGGATGCCGCGCATATCTTCGAGGCCTACGTCGAGCCGCGCGAAGTGATGAACAACCAGAAGCGCCAGATGATGGGCCAGACGACGGTGCACGTGCTCGTGGAATATCTGAAAACGCTTTCGCGGGAGGAGCGGATGAATCTCGCGGATACGTTGCGCCGCTTGGAAACGCGCGATCCCGACTGGTTGAAAAAAATGCTGGCAGCGCACCTGCAGAGCCGCCCGTTCTTCTGGCAGATTTTTCCCGGCATCCTGACGTTTCGCTTCAAGCGGCTGATGCGCCAGCCTGGCCATCGCAAGTTCACGCAAGCGCCCGCGGCCGTCGCGGGCTTCGCTGTGACTTTGCTGGCGTGCGCGCGGGCGTCGCGGGCGCTGCGCTCCGGGCTGACGCACTACTGGCCCAAAGCCAACCGCCAGGCGATCCTCAGCGTGCCGGAAGGCGTGAAATAACTCTCCTCGATGAATTCCCCTCAACACCCGGGTCAGTCCAATTTCCCCGCGGCGGATCAGCACCTGCGCGCCTGGATGCACACCGGGCTGCACGATTTGCGGCCTGGGAGCACGTTGCTGGCGATCGGCTGTGACGAAGCGTTCTTCGCGCCGCAGCTCGCCGAGTATGCGACGGAAGTCACAGTGCTGGATACCTCGGCCGGGCAGATGGCGCAGCTCGCGCGGCGCTTCCCGGCCATCGCGTTCCTGCGGCACAATCCGTCGCACGCGTTGCCGTTTGGGGCCGAGATGTTCAATGCGATCTGGTGCTGTGAATTTCTCGACCGCGTCTTCGATCCTGCCACCGCGCTGCGCGAAATGCATCGGGTGCTGGCTTCGGGCGGTCGCTTGATGGTGACGGTGCCTGATCACGGAGGTGGCCCGCTGCGGCCCGTGTGCGCTCCGTTTTTTCAGTCTGATGAAGCCTTGGTGCACGAGCGCCCGCGGATCCGACAATTCGACCGCAGCGACCTCGTTAAGTTGGCGCGTCAAGCGGGCTTTGCCGACGTCCACACCGCGACCAGCGGTCGTGGTCCCCGCACGGGCGGACCGCGCAGCCTCCTGTTGCGGGCGTCCAAAGTTTCGGCCGCGAAAGTCGACTCGGATTCGATCGAGGCGTCTCGCGCCAGCGCAGGCGCGGCGGGCGCGGCGACGGCCACGGACGATTTGGTTCCGGCGGGCGTCTTGCGGGCAGCGTAGGTGGTCGGGTCCTTACTTCATCGATGGAAACCAAACACATCATCGCGCTCATCGTGCTCGTCGCGCTGGGCGGTGGCAGCGTCATAGCGACGACCTTCTCCCAGCGGCTGCGCGACTACGCGTTCGTCGGCATGTTGTGCTTCTCGATTTTCGCGGAGAAGTTCGACGTGAATTTCTTCGGCGAGTATTGGTATCGCGGGACCTCGCGCGGCATCGGCCTCTCGCTCACCGATATTCTCGCGTGGTCGATTCTCCTCTCGACCGCGATCGCTCCGCGCTACCCGAAGCGACCGTGGTTTATTCCGGCCAGCACGGTGATGCTCGTGATCTACCTCGTCTATTGCACCTTCTCCACCGTGCTGGCGCAGAACCCGTTGTTCGCCTCCTGGGAGCTGGTCAACATCCCCCGCAGCATGCTGATGATGTTCGCCGGCGCAGCCTATCTGCGGACGCGGCGCGAGCTCGGGTATCTGGTGATTGGGCTCAGCTTCACGGTGTGCGTCGAAGCGGTCTTTGCGACGAAACAACGCTATATCGGTGGCATGTATCGCGTGCCTGGGACGCTCGATCACGCGAACAGCCTTTCCATGTATGTCTGCATGATTGCGCCCGTTTTGCTCTCGGCGGCGATGGCGGATTTTTCCAAGTGGATCAAGTTCATCGCCGGTGTCGGCACGATCGCGTGCGGCGTCAGCGTGATGCTTACCATCTCGCGGGCGGGCCTGCCGATCTTTGCCCTCGTGATGCTGGGCGTGACTTTTTTCTGCAGCACCTGGCGGATCACGCGGCGCAAGCTGCTCATCGGCTTCACGGTCGTTGCGACGATCGGCGTCGTAGTCCTGAAATCATGGGACCAGATCGTATCGCGCTATGCCGAGGCGTCGCTGGCGGAGGAATACCTGGATGAAACGGCCGAAGGGCGCGGCGTCTATTTTCGCTGGGCCGCCGCGATCGTCGAGGATCACGCCACCGGCGTGGGCTTGAACAACTGGTCGTATGCGGTGAGCAAAACTTACGGAGCGAAAGCCGGCTTCTATTATGAGGATTACGATGACATCAAGGGCGACCCCGACAAGGCCGACCTACCCTCGATTCGTTACGCGGCGCCGGCGCACAGT
>JANPIT010000442.1:0-1570 GCA_031425115.1 Opitutaceae bacterium
ACCTCGGGGATGATACGCACTGTATCGTAATAGAAACTACATAGCGCTGTCGCTTTGCTGCCGAAGAGCAGCGTGCCGGCCTCTTCGGGGAGATCGCGGCCGAGCTCCAGCTCGGGCGGCAGCGCCGGGAGCATGCCACCGTCGGACCAGGTGTATTTGACGGGGGGCATGTTGCCGCGCGCGGGGAAATAATTCGTCACGACGGCGGCGAGCGGTGTGGCGTGTTTCGTCGCGCCGGTCGACATCGCCTCGACCGCCGTGGGTGCGCCGAGTTCGAGCGCCCAGTAGGCACCATCCATGATGTGGCACGCCACATCGCCGAACGCGCCGGTGCCAAAGTCCCACCAGCCGCGCCATTTCAGGCCCGGGCAGTAGGCGGGATCGTAGGGGCGCGCGGCCGAGGCGCCGAGCCAGGCATCCCAGTTCAACGCCTTCGGCACGACCGGGGTGAACTTGGAGTGATCGGGCGCCTTGAACGCGCCGACCGGCTCGCGCCACGGCGGATAGAAAGGCCGGTTCGTCCAGCTCACGACCTCGCGGACGTCGCCGAGCACTCCGGCTTGCACCCATTCTTTCAATACGCGGGTGCCCTCGTGGGTGTGGCCCTGGTTGCCCATCTGGGTGATCACCTTTTTCTCGCGCGCCACGCGCGTCAGCTCGCGGGCTTCCCAGACGGTGTGCGAGAGCGGCTTCTCGACGTAGATGTGCTTGCCGAGGCCCATGGCGGTCATCGCCGCGGGGAAGTGACAATGGTCGGGGATCGAAATGGTCACCGCGTCGATCTTGTTTCCCAGCGCATCGAACATCTTGCGATAGTCGTTGAAGCGGGGCGCGGCCTGAAATTTGTCCGCCTCGCTCGCGTAGCGGCCGGCGAAGGATTTCAGCGAGCCATCGGCGCGCTCCTCGTCGACATCGCAGATCGCGACGATGTTTTCGTCCTTCATGCCTTGCAGCGCAGCGCCGCCGCGTCCGCCGGCGCCGATGATAGCCACGTTGAGCCGATTATTCGGCGTGGGCGTTTCGGGAGTTTGCGCGCGGAGGACGGCGGGAAACGCGAGGGCGCTCGCGGCGGTCGTGGATTTGATAAAAGTGCGACGGGTGACGAGGGGGTTCATGCGGTGAAAGGGAATGACGCGAGGGAATCTCGGGCGGGGGGAGCGGTGAGGAATGCGGTTAACTCTGAGCGGATTTCAACTGGGGCGGCCGACGGGGCGAACCAATTTTTTCGTGCGGGATCGATCCTCCGCGCGCCGGTCTTGCGCTGAAGCGTCGGTCCGCGCATTTCATTGGAATGAAGATTGGCGGCGGCGGTTTCGGTGGAATTCCCGTCCAGCGTCGCATCAGCCACGCGCTCGGCTACGTGGGCTTGGAGATGTTCACGGAGGCGTTGGCGGAATTGGATGGAATTGGCGCTGAGGATCAGGCCCGGCCGGAAGTCCGAGCCGTCCGCATCGAACTCCACCTCGGTGCGCGGCAGTGGAACCTCGTGATTGCAGTCGCGGAACCGCTGGCGCGGTCCCATCCGACCGTGGTGGGGGCGTGGATCGGTTGGGCGTATGCGCTGCGCGAG
>JANPIT010000443.1:0-1900 GCA_031425115.1 Opitutaceae bacterium
CGGCCACCCTCGTCCTTCGAGAGGACGTAGATCTCGGCCTTGGCCTTCTTGTGCGGGGTGATCGACTTCGGAGCAGCGAGAACCTGACCGCGCTGGATGCCTTCCTTGTCGATACCACGGAGCAGGATACCCACGTTGTCGCCGGCCTGGCCGCTATCGAGCAGCTTGCGGAACATTTCGATGCCGGTCACGACGGAGGTCGTCGTGTCTTTCAGACCGATGATCTCGACGGTGTCGTTGACCTTGATGATGCCACGCTCGATACGACCCGTGGCAACAGTGCCGCGACCGGTGATCGAGAACACGTCTTCCACAGACATGAGGAACGGCTTGTCCATCTCGCGGACCGGCTCGGCGATCTCATTGTCGATGGCGTCCATCAGCTCGCCGATGGCCTTGTCGCCTTCCGGTTTGCCTTCGAGAGCCGCCGTGGCCGAACCGCGAACGATCTTCGCGTTCTTGCCGTCAAATTGATACTTCGTGAGCAGGTCGCGGATCTCTTCCTCGACGAGCTCGAGCAAGTCGGGATCGTCGATCAGGTCGACCTGGTTCAGGAACACGACGATCGTCGGCACGCCGACTTGGCGGGCGAGCAAAACGTGCTCCTTGGTCTGCGGCATCGGGCCGTCAGCTGCGGAAACAACGAGAATAGCGCCGTCCATCTGCGCCGCACCCGTGATCATGTTCTTCACGAAGTCAGCGTGGCCGGGGCAATCGACGTGGGCGTAGTGACGCTTGGTCGTCTCATATTCAACGTGAGCAACCGCGATCGTTACCGTCTTGGTCGCATCACGCACGGTGCCGCCCTTGGCGATATCAGAGTAGGCCTTGAGCTGGGCGAGACCCTTACGGGACTGCACCGCAAGAATCGAGGCGGTCGTGGTCGTCTTACCGTGGTCAATGTGGCCGATGGTGCCGACGTTGACGTGCGGTTTGGTGCGTTCGAATTGGGCTTTAGCCATGGGAGACGGTTGGTTGGGTGATGAAATGTGACCTCTGCATTTAACGTCGTAGAAGCCTGAACCGACGCGTTTCTTAGCCCTGGAGCCCAGAATCAGATTTGAACTGACGACCTCCCCCTTACCAAGGGGGTGCTCTACCAACTGAGCTATCTGGGCAGAACAAGGGAGTGCCAAAAAACGAAAAGAGCCGGTGAACGTGCAACCCGCATTTGGCACCGTCAACAGCAAATTAGGGCGAACGCAGAAAAAACTAGAGCAAGGCTCACGGCGCAACGACCAATCGATAAAAACCCGGCGGTAAACGCGCTCCAATTCGATAGCGGTGAGTCAGGTAATTTCGGTAATGCGCATCCACTTCCTCCACGCGCGAGCTCGTGGTGATCATCAACGGAGCGGAAAGCCCCGCGGCATCGACCATCGCGATCAATTCCATCGGCTCCCAGGGCTTTGAGCCCGCCGGACGTGCGTCCGCCGGAAGACTCTCGAGAAAAGCCCGCCCGCCGGTCGCCGCCACCACCACCTCGAGCAGCCCCCCGCCCGTTGGAGGCGCCGCGGCAGGTTCAACCAGACTCCGCCCCATCCCCGATAACCCCGGAACCGCGCGTTCCGCCTCCAGCGCGTCAGCCGCGCTCACTTGGTCGACCGGTTTCCCGTTTAACGTCGCGATCGACGGCAACTCGCGGGCCAAGTTCAACTCGGACTCGGAGTAGCTGAGTTTCAGCGTCTCATTATCAAGGAAAGTGCGGCCCGGCTCACGCCTGGGCTCAGGCAGTGAGACATTGAACTCTGTCGGCAGAAAAAGCGGCCGCAGATCGCGGATCTCCGTTTCTTCCTTAAGCACCGTATCCGCATCGGTGGCACGCGCCATCTGCACGAGGGGCTTTGCCGCGATAGCGCGAGCGGCGGCGGGTCGCCCCGGCTCACTCCCGCTGGGTTCC
>JANPIT010000444.1:0-2815 GCA_031425115.1 Opitutaceae bacterium
GCTGGCCACCGCGCGGGGGCGGAGCGATCCCGCCCTAGGGGGGGTGGGGCGCCCCGCGCGCCAGGGTTTGGTGGGGCGCCACGAACCCCGCGCGGGGCGCCCACGGCCCACCTTTTGGTATCCGTTCCGTCGAGGAAGAACGGGATCGACTGAATTTCTACGGCTAAGGGCGCGTGGCCCCGGCCGTGGACCACGCGCTTGGCAATTATTTTCCGGTGCCATCCTACGGGTTTTGGTGCAGGTTCGCGGCGAACTTATGAAGAAATTCCTGCGGGTGGCGGTGATGTTTGTGGCCGGCACGTGGCTGGCGGCGGCGGAGTCGGAGGAAATTGAATACGGTCAGGCCGCGGGCGAGAGCCTCAAGCTGGACGCGTGGGTGCCAGACGGCCCGGGGCCTTTTCCGGCGGTGATCCTGGTGCACGGCGGTGGCTGGACGACCGGCGACAAATCGGGCGGACCAAGGAAGGCGTTCATGGCGCCGCTGCACGAACCGTTGCAGCGCGCGGGGTTCGCGTGGTTTTCGATCAACTACCGGCTCGCGCCGAAGCACCGTTACCCGGCGTGTATTGAAGATGTCGAGACGGCGATCCGGTGGGTGAAGACCAACGCGGAGCGCCAGCGCGTGGATCCGCGGCGCATTGCCATCTCCGGTGAATCGGCGGGCGGCCACCTGGTGGCGCTGGCCGCAGTGCGGGCGGACGCCTCGACGCGGCTGGCGGCGGTCGTGCCATTCTACGCGCCGTTTGATCTGGGGGCGATGACGACGCCCGGAGCGCCGCTGCGGGCGCCGTTTGTCGCGCTGTTCGGCCGCGAACAATTGGACGATGCGACCCTCGCGGTGCTGCGCGAGGCGTCGCCGCTGACGCACGTGCGGCACGGCTTGCCGCCTTTTTTGCTCGTGCATGGGACGGCGGACGATCGCGTGGCGCTCAGCCAGTCGGTCACTATGCAGGCGCGTTTGCGCGCGGTCGACGTGCCGTGCGAGTTGATCACGATCAAGGATGGGGTGCACGGCATGGCGAGCTGGGATCGCGTTGCGCCTGACTACAAGGAGCAGGTGGTCGCATGGCTGGCGCGCACGCTCGCGGCCGCGCCCGCGCAAACGTCGAAGTCGCGATGAAACGCAGCGAAACAGGACTTCCGCTTCCGGCGCGCCGGTAAATCTCAGTAGCCGACCGCGCGCGCGTCCGGCTTGCGGGGATCGGCGGCGCCGTGCCGGCGCTTGGTTTTCGGATCGATGAAGATTGTTTCGGCGTCGCCTTGGTAGCCGCCTTCGTAGGAGACGCGCTCTTTCAGGATGTGGCCTTTGGCGGCGAGGAGCGCCGCGGTGTCCGGTGACATGCCGTAGCTTTCGTAGGCGAGGACGTCGGGCATCCATTGGTGGTGTATCCGGGGCGCTTCGACGGCCTTGGCGACCGACATGCCGTGATCGACAATGTGGCTCACCACTTGAAGCACCGTATTGATAATGGTGGGACCGCCCGGGCTCCCGGTGACGAGCAGGAGGTGACCGTCTTTGAAGACCATCGTGGGCGTCATCGAGGAGAGTGGCCGTTTGCTGGGGACGATCGCATTGGCCGGACCCTGCAGGAGGCCAAACATGTTTTTCACGCCGACCTTCGCGGTGAAGTCGTCCATTTCATTGTTCATCAGGACGCCGGTGCCGGGAATGGTGACGCCGCTGCCGTAGGCACCATTGAGCGTGTAGGTGCTGGCGACGGCGTTGCCGGAGGCATCGACGACGCTGAAGTGGGTGGTTTCGTGGGACTCGCGGGCGAGCAACGCGAGTTGAGCATTCGGGTTCGAGAGTCGAGCGACCTTCGAGGGGCCGAGGCCGGGTTCGACGCGATCGCTCGGCGTGGCTTTCGCGGCGGAGAAATCGCTCATGCGCTTTTTCAGGTAGTCGGGCGCGAGCAATTGGTCGACGGGGACGGTGACGAAATCAGGATCGCCCAAGTATTCCGCGCGGTCGCGGAAGGCGCGGCGCATGACCTCGGTGAAGAGGTGGTATTTCGCGGCGGAGTTGTAGCCCAGCTGCGCGATGTCGAACGGCTCGAGCATGCCGAACATCTGCAGGAGCGCGATGCCGCCGGAACTCGGCGGCGGCATCGAGACGAGGGCGTGTCCCCGATAGGCGCCGCGGAGCGGTTCGCGCTCGGTGGCGCGGTAGGCTTTGAGATCCTCCAGCGTGATGGTGCCCTTGTTCTTCTTCATCGCATCGGCGATTTTCTGTGCCGTCTCGCCTTCGTAGAATTCGCGCGGGCCCGACTTTTGCAGCCGTGCGAACGTGGCCGCGAGATCCGGTTGCTTCCAGACGTCGCCTGCTTTCCAGAAGGCGCCGCCGTTCAGGTAGATTTTTTTCGACTCATCGAACTGGCCCAGCAGTTCGGCGTTGGAGCGAAAACTTGCCGCGGTGCCTTGCGAGACGATGTGCCCGTTGGCCGCGAGGCGGCGCGCGGGTTCACAGACGTCGGACCACGTGAGTTTTCCTGAACCATATTTTTCGAGGGCCAGGGCGAAGCCCGCCACGCTGCCGGGCACGCCGCTGGCGCGCCAGCCGACCGTCGACGAGTCGGGCCCCGTCATGACCTTGCCGTCGGGGCCGACAAACATGTCGCGCGTCGCGCTGCCCGGCGCGCGCTCGCGGTAGTCGATGGCGATCTGGCGGCCGCCACCGGGGGCGGCGGCATCCGCCAGGTGGATGATCATGAAGCCGCCGCCGCCGATGTTACCGGCAAATGGATACACCGTCGTCAGCGCGAGGCCGGTGGCGACGGCGGCATCGACGGCGTTGCCGCCGCGCTTGAGCATCTCG
>JANPIT010000445.1:0-15903 GCA_031425115.1 Opitutaceae bacterium
GGCATCCTCGCGCTCGCGGCCCTCGTGCGGACGACGTCGCTGATCGGTTTTGTCGGGCTCGCAGAAATCCCGCCGCCATGGAAAGAGGCGTTGCGAAAAAATCTCGTGCGCGGGCTCATCGCCGCCGTGCCCGTTGCGCTGTGGGTGCTCTATGTGCTTTGGCGGTTCCGCGGGCGACAGGTCGGCTTCGATGGCGGCAATCTCGCGCTGCCGTTTCAGGGGATGATGGAGAAGCTCGGTGAGTTCAGCGTGACGGCGTTTCACGGTCCGATCCGGTGGCACCGGTTTATTTTCGAATTCTACAAAAGCTATGACCTGCACGCGCTCCTGACGATCGTCGCGGTCGTCACGCAGAGCATCTTTATCGCGCTGCACCGCGAGTGGCGGAGTCCGTTGTGGCGCTGGGGCGCGGTCGTGGTGGTTTACTTTTCCTGCATCAGCTTCCTCTCGTGGGAGAGCCATTTCACCATCACGCGGCACGCGCTACCGATGACGCTGGTGTTCAACCTGCTCCTCGCGGCGAGGCCGAGCAAGAGTTGGGCGATTTGGTTTCTGCTGGGAAATTGTTTCGTGCCGTTCGGCGTGCGTTATTTCGAGGGCATGCGCGAGATTCGCTCTCCGGCGCCGCTCCCGGAGTTTGTGATCGAAGGGGCCGCGGCTGCCGCGACCCACGTTCGGATCAGCTATGGCACCGGCTGGTCACCGCAGCAGTGGGAGCCGGATACAACGTGGCGATGGGCCTTCGAGGGGCCGGCCACCTTGGTGCTGCAGAATACCGGCCCACGTCCGGTGCGCGCGGAACTGCGCTTCATCTCGCGGGCGCGCCGCCTGCGGTCGCTGCAAGTGAAGCAGGCTGACAAGATTGTAGCGGACATCGTGCTGCCACCCGCGCGTCAGGTCATCACGCTCGCCGATCTCCAACTGCCGCCCGGGGAGTCGCGACTCGTTTTCACGACGCCTGAGCCGACAGATGATCCGGACGATGGCACGCCGGGAAAGATCACGTTCAAGGTCGAGAATCCGCAGGTGACGGTCGCGCCGCGCTAGGGGGCGATCGGGTGAGTTTGGCGCGCGTTTGCGGCCTTGTGCTTTGCGGATTCCCTTGTTTCGTCGGACCCTCACTCCCTTTTCCATGATCGCACCCGAGACTTTCAATCACATCGAGAACATCAAGAAGCGCGCCGGGCACTTGTGGAGGTTTCTTTGACTGCGATCAAAAGCAGCGCGAAATCGAGGCAATGGCGGCCGAGATGGGCGCACCTAATTTTTGGGATAACAGCGAGCGGGCGCAAAAACACATCGGCAAACTCAATGCGCTGAAGAAGTCCGTCCTGCCAGTCGTCGCGTATCAGAAAAAAGTAGACGACGTCGGCGTGATGGCCGAGCTGATCGAGGCGGCGGACGGCGCTGAGCGCGATGGCTACGAGAAAGAACTCGCGGGGCAGGTCACGGCGATGGTCGCCGAGCTGGATGAGCTCGAGATCGCGTCGTTTCTCACCGGTCAATTCGATCGGAACAACGCGATCTTCTCGATCCAGGCGGGCGCCGGCGGCACCGAGTCCAACGACTGGGCGGACATCCTGTTTCGCATGTATTCGCGTTGGTGTGAGCGTCGCGGTTTCGACGTCGAACTCATGGACGTGCAGCCCGGCGATACCGCCGGCATTTCCAAGGCGACGATTCTCATCAAGGGCGAGAATGCTTACGGTTATGCCAAGGCGGAGCGCGGCGTGCACCGGTTGGTGCGCATCAGCCCGTTCGACTCGAACAAGCGCCGGCACACCTCATTCTGTGCAGTGGACGTCGTCGCGGAAGTGACCGACGAGATCGAGATCGAGATTCCGGAGGCCGAGATTCGCACGGATGTCTATCGCTCGTCCGGCAAGGGCGGTCAGGGCGTTAACACCACCGACTCCGCCGTGCGGCTCACGCACATCCCCTCGGGCATCGTGGTCGTCTGTCAAAACGAGCGCTCGCAAATCAAGAATCGCGCGACGGCGCTGAACGTCCTCAAAGCCCGGCTCTACGAAAAGAAGCAGGACGAGCAGCGCGCGGAGATGGACAAGTTCTACGGCGAGAAGGGCGAAATCGGTTTCGGCGCGCAGATCCGCAGCTACGTCCTGCAGCCGTATCAGATGGTCAAGGACCTGCGCACCGGAGTGAGCACAAGCGATACGCAAGGCGTGCTGGACGGGGACCTAGATCGTTTCGTGAACGCGTGGCTCCGCGCGGGCTGCCCGAGGCATCGGAACAAGGAAATACAGATGGACGATTAAATTCAGCAGCCATGAAGCCCAGAATCGGACCATCCGCCTTTGCTCTTCCTGGTTTCCTGGCTTCTGAATTCATCCCATGTCCGGCCTGACTTACGAATCGATCAAGAGCGCCCTCGCGGCCCAGCCTCTGTTCGAGGACAAGACGTGGCAGCTTTCGCCGGAAGCGTGGCCGCTCACGCCCGAACAGCACGCGCAACTCGAAGCGATTGGAGCGGCGTGCGTGGAGTTTCACCAGGCGCTGGAGACGCTCTATCTGCGGTCCGTCGCGGGTAAAAATCTCCTCCGCAACAAGCCGCTGCTCGCGCCGTGGGTCGCGGATTATCTCGACCGCGGCAAACCTTCTGTGCTCATCGCGCACGCGCGCGATCCCAGGAATCGCGGCGCGTTTCCGCTCGTGCTGCGACCGGACCTGTTGCTGACGGACGAAGGCTTTGTTTTGACCGAGCTAGATTCCGTGCCGGGCGGGATCGGTCTTACGGCGTTTCTCAACCGGCTGTATGCGGGGAACGCGAGCGGCGCGCCTACTCCCGGCGTAGCGACGGGCGAACCGCAGCCGTCCCCTGGAACCATCCTCGGCGGCGACGATGCGATGATCAAAAATTTCTACGCCGCACTTGCCGCGCTGCGACCCGAGGCGCGGAATCCGTTGATCGCGCTGGTCGTGAGTGACGAAGCGGCTACCTACCGGCCGGAAATGCAATGGCTGGCGCATGCGCTGCAGTTGCAGGGCAAGCGGGTGTTTTGCTTGAAGCCGGAGGATATCTTTCCGCTCGAGAACGCGCTCTTCTACGACGCGGACGGCAATCCCGAGAAGATCGATATCATCTACCGGTTCTTCGAGCTGTTCGACCTCGAGAATATCCGCACGCAGAAATTTATCTTCGAGGCCTGGCAGGCAGGTGAGGTGGTGATCGCGCCGCCGATGCGGCCGTTCCAGGAGGAGAAAGCGACGCTCGCGCTTTTCCATCATCATTTATTGCAGGATTTCTGGGCTGAAGCGTTGAGCGGTGGCGCGCTGAAACTGCTGCGTGCCTTGATTCCAGCTTCGTGGATCATGGATCCGGCGCCGTTGCCGCCGGGCGCAGTGCTCGACGGACCGCGCGTGGGCGGACGTGCGCTCAGTCACTGGGGTGATTTGGCCAACGCGTCGCAGAAGGAACGCGATCTCATCATCAAGATCAGCGGCTACCATGAGACCGCGTGGGGTGCGCGGAGTGTGGTGCTCGGGAGCGATTTTTCGCGCGAGGAGTGGCAGCAGGGTGTCGACCGCGCGATTCAGTTGGCGCCGGCAAACTTGCATGTGTTGCAGGCCTACCGGAAGCCACGGCGGATTGACCACCCGGTATTTGAGCGGGTGGGAACGGACAGCGGGCCGCGTGCCGCGGTGGTGCGACCCGGGCGGCTCCGGCTTTGCCCTTATTACTTTCTGATCGATGGGAAGCCCCGGCTTTCGGGGGCGCTCGCGACGTTTTGTCCGCCGGACAAGAAAATCATCCACGGGATGCAAGACGCCGCCTTGCTTCCGTGTAGGGTTTTGTCCTTAAACGAGACTCGTGCCTCATCCAGCTAGGCCAGTCCGCCATTTTACCATTACACGAAAAAATCGAGCGCTGCTCGGTGCGGCACTCCTTGCGCTAACGAGTGGTGGCGGCGTCGGCCTGTGGGCGCAGCCGGTTGAGCTCGGCGCGATTCGGGCCCGGGCGGATCAGGGAGACCCAGAAGCGTTGAACGCGTTGGGAAACGCTTATGCCAACGGGCAGGGGGTCGGGCAGAGTTTTGCGGATGCGTTGCGCTTTTATCAGCAGGCGGCCGAGCGTGGTCTGGCCGCAGCGCAGTTTAATCTCGGCATGATGCATGAGCTCGGTCGCGGCGTGGCGCCGGATCTCGGGAGCGCATTTAAGTTTTACCTGAAGGCGGCGGAGCAGGGCTTCGCTCCCGCGCAGTTCAACGTGGGCAATATGTATGCCAACGGGATCGGCGTGAAGCAGGACTACTTCGAGGCAGCGTTGTGGTTTCGGCAGGCCGCCGATCGCCAGGTGCCCGAGGCGCAATACAACCTCGCGCTTGCCTACGAGCTCGGTCGTGGCGTGGCGAAGGACGAATCGGCCGCGCAACGCTGGTATCGCGCCGCAGCCGGCCAGCGCTACCCACGCGCGCAATACAACCTCGCGCTCATGCTCGAGGAAGGCCGCGGCTCGGCGGCGGACCCGAATGCCGCGCTCGAACTCTACCGCGCGGCGGCTCTGCAGAACTTCGCGCCCGCCCAAAACAATCTCGGCATCCTGCTGGCGGAAGGCCGCGGCGCGACGGCCAACCTCGTCGAAGCCTATACCTGGCTCGCCCTTGCCGTCGAAAACGGCGCCAAGCCCACCGGTCGCGACCTCGTCGCGCAGCAGCTTTCATCCGCGCAGCTTGCCGAAGCGAATGTCAGCGTGGCGAAACAGCGGGCTCAACTCGGCCTGCGCGAATCCGCCTCCAGTGGGCCCACCGTTGCGAGCGCGGCGCCCGCCGCGGTCCGTGCGCCCACCCCCGCGAGCCCGGCGCCCGCTTCTCCGCCTCCGGAGCTCGTTGCCCTGAACACGCGGGTCGCGGCCGCTGAAACCGAACTCGAGCGGCTGCGGACGGAAAATAGCCGGCTCGCAAATTCCACCCAGGCCCTGACGCGCGAAAAATCCACGCTCGAGCAGCGGCTCGCCGCGGCGGCGGCGGCGGTGACCACGGCGCGCGGCGAGCAGTCCGAGCGCGATAAACTCGCACTGCAGCTGACGGCGCTGCAGGCCGCGCTGAACGAGGCGAAAGATTCTTCGACAAGGCTAGCCGCAGAAAACACCCAGCTCAAATCGGCGGCCACCGCCGCGGCGCAGCAAGCGACAAACGCGACGGCGCAGGGAGCCGAGCTTAAGGCCTTGGGCACGCGGCTGACGGCGGCACAGAGCGAGGTCGAAAAATTACGGGCCGAGAACGCGCGCCTCGCCGCCGCCGCGCGCCCGAGCACCGCGAAGCAGCCGGCTGCAGGGGAAACGGCGGCGTTGCGGGCGCAGCTTGAGCAGCTCAACCGGGAAAAAGCCGAGGCGCAGAAACGCGCCGACGATCTCGCGGCCCAATTGGCTGCGGCGCGCGCCACGCCCGCCGGTCCCGCGGCCGCTGCAGCGGGCGAGGGTGCGTCGGCCCAGCTTGCGAAATTGAGCGCGGAAAACGCGCGCCTTAACGACGACGTCAAGCGGGCCACCATCGAGCTGGCGCAGCTCGGCCGACAGCTGCGCGTGGCCCAGGAAAAAGGCGGCAGTGCGAGCAGCCCCTCCGCAGCCGGCGCCGGTGGTGCCACGGCGGATACAGCCAAAATTGCGGAGTTGGCCAAGCAGGTGGCGGAGCTGGGCGCGGCCAACGAAAAGCTGGTCATCGAGAACCGGCGTTTGACGGCGGCACCCGCCGGCGGGACGGACTCCGCGAAAACGACACAGGAGCTGGGCGCCCTGCGGGCGGACCTGGCGCGCATGCAGGCGGAGAACGCGCAGTTGAAGCAGGCCGCGAGTGTGGCCGGAGAGCTACCGGCACTGCAGCAGCGGGTCGCGCGGGCGGAGCAATCCTCCGCCGAGGTGACGCGCCAGCGCGACACTCTCGCCGCCGAGAAGACGGCGTTGGAAAAACGACTCGCCGACGCCGGGACGAGACCGGCAGTGGATCCCGGCCAGCTGGAGCAGATGCAGCAAATGCGTGCGCAGCTCGGCGAGGCCCTCGAAGAGCTCGCGGTGGCCCGCCGAGCGAGTGAGGTGCTCAAGTCCCAATTGGAGCAGGCGAAGCAAACCGCGACAGTCAGCAGCGCCCCGTCCACCGATTCGAACCAGCTGGCGGAATTGCGTCGCGCTCTCGCCACGGCGCAAGAATCGGACGTCGCAAACCGCGAGGCCCTCGCCAAAGTGCGGGCGCAGCTGGAACAGGCGACCGCGGCGGGCATGAGCAGCAATCGCACCGCGGGAGAACTGGCGACGGCGAGGCAGGCGTTGGCCACCGCAGAAAAAACCGCCGGTGAGGTGCGGGCAGAGCGCGATCGCTTGGCGGCGCAACTGGCCGAAGCGAACCGCTCACTCGCCCAAGGCAGCCAGGCAACTTCGGAACTCGTCCTGGCCCGTCAGCAACTCGGCGAGGCGCAAGCGCGAGCGGCCGGCCTGCAACAATTGCAGTCCGCGGCCGAGACAACCGCCCAGCGTCTGACGGAAACGTCGCGCGCTTTGGCTACAGTGACCGCCGAGCGGGATCGGTTACTCACGAGCGGCCAGGAGAGCGCGGTCAATCGCGACTCGTTCGACAAGCTGAAGGCCCAGCTCGAGAGCGCGAGCAAGACGATCGCGGAACTGAGCGCGAGCAAGGATAGCCTGGTCAAGGATCTCGAGGTGGCGAAGCAAAGTGTCGCAGCCGCGCTCGCCGCGCAGGCTGCGGCGGTGAAGGCCGCGCCGACGGACGCGATGCGGCTCGAGATGAGCACGCTGCAAAATCAGGTGCGCGCCCTCGAAACGCAGGTCGAGGAGGAGCGGCGCAATTCGGCGCGTGAAGTGTCGACGCTCGCCACTCAACTGCAGACGGCGCGGGAAACGACGCGCTCACTCAGCGAGGCGAATCGCTCGCTCTTGCAGGCGCGCGGCACGGAAGATTCTTCCAGCAAAGCTGAGCTCGATCAGGTCAGTGGCCGTTTAAAAGCGGTGCAGGCGGAGCTCGAGAAATCGCGCACGGAGCAGGCAAGGCTCGCGGCCGACCTCGAGTCACGCACGCGCGAACTCGAAGCGGCTCGCGTGGCGGGACGGGCTCCGGCGCAAGAACGCGATACGCTGCGCGCGCAGGTGGAAGAGTTGTCGGGCCGCCTAGCGGGCACGGAGCGGCTCGTGACGCAGCTTAAGCAAACGGCCGACGCCGCGAAGGCGGAGACGGAGAAGGCGCGGAGCGATTATGCGGCGCTGCAGACGCGTCTGGGCGACACCACGAAGGCAGCTGATCAGCACAGTGCGAGCGTAGCTGAGCTGACCGGGCTAAACGAAAAACTGACGGCCGAGAAAACGGCGCTCGAACGGCGAGTAGAAGAGTCTCGCGGCGCGGCGCAAACCGTGCGCGCGGAGTTGGAGGAATTGAAGACGCGACTGAACGCAACCTCGCGCGCCTCGGAACAACAGATCGCCATCGTCAACGAGATGGGCGCCGCGAACGACAAGTTGCAGGCGCAAGTGAAGGACCTCGGCGCGCAGCTGACGGCGTTACGCGCGGAGAACGCGCAGCTCGCCGCGGCCGGCGATGCGGCGGGGGCGTTTCGCACTGAACTGGCCGAGGTGAAGGCGCGTTTGAGTGAGACGCAGAAGGCGGCCGAGCAGCAGGGCAGCACGGTGGCTGAGCTGACCGGCACGAACGAAAAACTTTCCAATGACCTCCGACAGTTGCAGGCGCAGGTGACGAGTTTGCGCAGTGACAATGCGCGCCTCTCGCAAGGCGAAGCGGCGAGTCTGAGCGCGGCCACCGCGCAAGCGGCCACTGCGCAGCGTGACCTCAGCGCGGCGCGCGCGGAAATTGCCCGGCTCAGCGATACGGTGCAGGCGCTCGACCGCGACCGCACGACGCGCGTCACGCAATTGCAGCAGGAGAATGCGGCGATTGCCGCCCGCCTCCGCCAGGCCCAGGGCACGCTCGACCAAATCGCGTCGGCCGCGCGTCTCATCAATGGCGGCGCGGCAACGGGAAATTCGCTGGGTGCACTGCCGCCTACGCCTCAGACCACGGCGCCGGCAGCCAATGCGCCGGTGACGCCGGCTCCGCGCACCCACACGGTCACGGAAGGCGATTCGCTGACGCGGATCAGCATCCGTTACTACGGTTCCAGCAATCGCTGGCAGGAAATCTACGATGCCAACCGCGAGACGTTGAAGGGGGAGAACGCGCTGCGGCCCGGCCAGCGGTTAAGGATTCCCTGAGCCGATCCGACGCGTGGCGCAGATCGCGCACATGGCGCACTGAAAGTAGCGCCGAAGTAGCGCGAGCGAACCCGCTCGCGCTACGCTCAAAGCTCAGACCGACCGCAAAACGGGCGCGGCTTACGCGGCAGCGAAGGCCTTGCGGACGACGGTGCCAGCCGGCTTGGGCGTCTCGGATGCAAGGTGATTGAAGAACGAGTCGCGGCGCTCGCGGGCGATCGCAACATCCTTGGTGCCGAGCGAGCGGCGGATGCGCTCCTTGGTGAAGGGCGTGGGATGGACCGTGTAGTGCAGGAACCAGGTCCCGTGGTTATTCCACAGGTGGTGATTCTCGTTCTCCGCGCGGACGCGGATGCCGGGTAGCGATGTGAGGGCGTTCATGATGCGTGATGTGTCTTTGTGGGATTTATCGCGCGTCAGGCTGTGAAAACAAAAAACCGACCTGGGCATCAGGTCGGTCTCGTCTTCGGGAGCGTTCTTGGTTCGCCACCCTGGAAGGGAAGCGCACATCCGAGCTTTCGCTCGATCCACCGTGGCCGCTCCCGGCCCGGTTGGCGGAGCCGGCTTGTTAGGGCCGACTCGTTCCTGATGCAGAGTCGAACGTGCGGATCCTGGCCGCGTCGTCCAGACTTTTTTTCTTGGATTCTTCGGCCGCTTATTTCTTCGCGTGCTCCTTGGCGTAATGAGCGGCGAGCAGATCGTGGCCGAAATCCCCCTTGAAATCGCGGACCGTGGTGTGGACGTGGTTGGCGTTGTTTTGGGAGTTATCGAACTCGATCAGGTAATCGGGCGTCTGAATGCGGTAGTAGGTCGCCGTTTTGCGGTCCAGGCCGCCGGCCCAGGCGAACGTGATCTTGTCCGGGCCAGAGGTGCGGATGCGCGCGTTGGCTTCCTCGGCCAGTTCGGGGCGAAACCGGTTCAGGTAGTGCTTCACCAGCGCGACCAGCTTCTCGCGTTGCGGCGGCGTCAGGTCGGTGGCGGCGATGCCCACGGGTGAGAGCGGCTGCACGCGTTTGTCGTTCTTGGTCACGATCTCGGTCAGCGCTTTCTCGGCGAAGATGGCCTTCTTCTTCTGCGCGTCGTCGAGCGAGTTGATCAAGGCGAGGCCGAGATCTTCGTCCGCGGCGAGAACGCGTTCGCCTTTGCGGGGGCCGGCGCGCACCTCCGCGGGATTGGTGCCCATGAACGACGGCGCGAAGAACACGTGTTTGCCGTCGACCACCGTGAAATTGAAGGACAGGTGGTGGCCCTCGAAGCGCCAGCCCCAGGACTTGTCCGCGGACGGTTCGCCAAAAATAGTGACGAAATAGTTCGTAGCGTCCCGACGGCCCACGGTGTCCTTTTCCTGTTCCTTCAGGAGCAGCTCGAGCTGCATGAACGCCTGGGCTTTTGCGACTCCACTATGGCTGAGACCGGTGCGGAGCAGCGCCAGCCCCAGGGCTTGAACCTGCGTGGAAGTGTCTTTGAAGGAAACTCCGTTGCGCGCGATGGGCACGAAGTTCCAGTTCTCTCGTTCCTTATCGGTCAGCGGGTAGCTCGCGGCTTTCAGTTGAGCGGGATTGAGCGCGCCGAGAAAGGTCTTGGCGGCGGCGACCATTTCGGTCGCGGCTTCGTGCGCGTGGAGGACGGGCGCAATGAGGGCAAACGGGAGGGCAAGGAGGAGGCGGGGGGTAAAGCGCACGGCGAATGTTAAGCGGGAAACGCGCCGCGGGTGCAAGGGCGGACGTGAACGCGCCCCGCGCGGCTGGATGCGTTTCCTTGTCGCGATCGCGACAAGGAAACGCATCGGGTGGCGTGAGGTGTTTGTCGCGCCCGGCTTGCACCCGACGGGCAAGCCGCCAATTTCGCGCGCATGAAACGCCTCCTTCGGCTCGCGCTCATCGCTCCGCTTTTCATTGCCGCGCTCCACGCGCAGAAACCCAGGATCACGTCGCAGGACCAACTGCCGCGTTTCAACTATCCGCTGACCGGTCCAGTGGCAGACGTGCTCAAGAACGAAGCCGCTTCCGCCAAGCTTGCCGCGGCGGTGCGTGCCGATCTGGAGAAACTGATTGCCGATTACGAGATCGCGGATCGCGCCACGCTGCAGGACGTGCTCGGGACTTTGCTCGCGCTGGATATGCACGAGGGCCGTTATGATGCGGCGCTGGCGCACATCGCGACGATCCGCGGACTCGACGAGAAGCCGGCGATGAAGCTGACGGGCGGCCTGCTCACCGAGACCATCATTCAGACCAGACGCAGCGGTGAATTCGCCAACGAGGCGGCGTTCCGGAAGGCGTTTCAAAAAGCCTACGAGCAGAAGCTCGCTGCGTTGCCGTGGGCGGTGGTCGGTGATGTGATCAAGCAGACCAAGGGCAACGCCGAGATCATCAGCGAAGCGCTCGTGATCGGAAATCTTTCGAGTCAATTTCAGCCTGGTATCGACAAAACGGGGACGGTCAGCGGCGACGTGGCGCGGATGCTCCTGGCGCAGCGGACGAACCTTGCGCATTACGTGCCGCTTAAGGCCGAGCGGGTCACCGCGCTCTCTGCTTACGTCGCGGCCAACCAGAAAACCAAGGCCGACATCTGGGCGGCGCGCGCGGTGGACCTTTCCAGCGCGGCGGGGCTCACCCCGGTGATCGTGGCGATTTGGGACAGCGGTGTGGACATGCCGGTTTTTGCCGCGAAGCAGTGGAAGAACAATGCGGAGCAGGCCAACGGGAAGGACGACGACGGCAACGGCTTCATCGACGACGTGCACGGCATCGCGTTCGACTTGAAATCGCAGCCGGTGACTCAGCTTTTGCTGCCGCTGACGGATGAGCAGCGCGCGAATTATCCCGGGATGCGCAACCTCACGAAGGGCCTCCTGGATGTGCAGGCCAGCATCGAGTCGACCGAGGCGGCGGAGCTGAAGAAGCTGATGTCCGGCCTGAAGCAGGAGGCCGTGAAGCCGTTCATCGAGGGGCTGAATTTCTTCGGCAACTATACGCACGGCACGCACGTCGCCGGGATCGCCGCAGCGGGGAACCCGGCGGTGCGGTTATTGGGCGCGCGGATTACCTTTGATCATCGGATGATCCCGGACCTGCCGACGCGCGAGCAGGCCCAGCGCGATGCCGATGCGATGCGCGCAGTCGTGAAATACCTGCAGCAGCAAAAAGTGCGCGTCGTAAACATGAGTTGGGGCGGCTCGCCGCGCGACGTCGAGGGCGCCTTCGAGGCCAACGGCGCGGGTGGCACGCCGGATGAGCGCAAGAAGACGGCGCGGGAATACTTCGAACTCTCCCGGGTCGCGCTGACCGAGGCGATGCGGGCTGCGCCGGAAATTCTTTTCGTGGCGGCGGCGGGCAACAGCAACAGCAACGCCCAGTTCGACGAGACGATTCCCTCGGGGATCGATCTGCCCAATGTGCTGACCGTCGGCGCGGTCGATCAGGCGGGCGAGGAGACTTCGTTCACCAGCTTCGGCAAAAACGTCGACGTGCACGCCAACGGCTTCGAAGTGGAGAGTGAACTGCCGGGCGGGGAGCGTATGAAATATTCCGGCACTTCGATGGCCGCGCCGAATGTCGCGAACCTCGCGGGCAAGCTGCTTGCCTTGAATCCCAAACTCACGGTCGCGCAGGTGACTGAGCTCATTCAGCGCGGTGCGGAGAAAAGCACCGACGGCCGAATCATGCTGATCAATCCCAAGAAGAGCGTGGAGTTGTTGAAGAGTGTGAAAGGGAGTTGAGGCGGCGCAGCCCTCGGGCGGCTATTTGGACCGGCGAAGCGCCGCGAGCGATCAGGGATCAGCTTTTTCCGGAGCTGACCGCTGACTGCTGAGAGCTCCTTCCGTAATGCCGCGTGATGGCGACTCATTTTTTCGTATCCCGTTGGCCCGAAAGTTGCGATAGGGCAGGCCAATTTTGTTCAAGCGATGGCCATTCGTCACAAATTCAGGCCCGTCTGTCACCGCGGGCTCGGCAGTGGCGTCTAGCCTTTGCAGAAAAAATCGTAACCAATTTGCCAGGGGTGGCTCCGGCTGCGCCCTGTTCCCAACCAGTCGCGGCGCAGTGATAGGCAAAGCACTGCGCCGCGACTTACTTTCTGGGGCGCGAGAGACCGTCGAAAGGGTTGCACCACGTCCGGCATGGGCTTTGGGTGGGAGCAATGGAATCTGTTGTCGCTTCTGCCACGCCTGCGGCCCCCACCTCCTCGGCGGCCGGCGCGGTGCGATCCGGGCTACCGGAAGGCGTGCGCGAGGGTAACGAGCAGTTGGTGCTGCTGACCACGCCGGCTGCGACGAAAGTGGCGGCGCTCATCGCGCGCGAGCGGAAGGGCGATTACCTCCGGGTGGCGATCAGCGGGGGTGGATGCAACGGCCTGAGTTATAAAATGAAGTTCGTGGGAGAGCCCAAGCGCGGCGATATCCTGGTGCGGTCGTCCGGTGCGCAGGTGCTGGTCGACAGCAAGAGCGCGCTCTATTTGAAGGGCACGCACATCGATTATTCGAGCGCGCTGGTCGCGGGCGGGTTCAAGTTCAGTAACCCAAATGCTAAGGCGAGTTGCTCATGCGGCGAGAGCTTCAGCGTCTGAGTCCGGGGTTTTCCCTACCCAAATAACCCTTGCTCCCGCGGGAGTTCCGGGCGAAATCCCAGCCCGACCAAACACCGTTCCCAACCTTATTGATGGCTACTTCGTTCCCTTCCGCCGGCGGCGGCCGCCCAGGTTCTTATCAACGTCGCAATGTCGACCCGTTCGCGGCCATCCGCCGGAACCACCGCATCAAGACTGCCACCGTTCGCGTGATCTCGCCGGAAGGTAAGCAGCTTGGAATTCTGGATACGCAGAAGGCCATCAATCTCGCCCTGGAAAACGGCCTCGATCTCGTCGAGGTAGCGCCGAATGCGGTGCCGCCCGTTTGCCGCATCATGGATTTCGGCAAATACGTCTACGAGGAGCAGAAGAAGACGTCGCACGCGAAGTCTACCGCGAGCAAGATCAAGGAAATTGAATTTACCGCGCGCATCGAGCAGCACGATTACGAGACGAAGCTGCGGCACGCCGAGGGCTTTCTCGATCACGGCAACAAGGTGAAGATGCGGCTGAAGTTCCGCGGCCGTGAGATGGCGCACACCGACATCGGCTTCAATCTGATGAAGCGCGCGGTCGTCGACCTCGCCGGCATGGGCCACCCCGACGCGGAGCCGAAATTGATCGGCCGCAACATTCACGTGATGCTCACGCCGCTCCCGGTGAACAAGCGCAAGCCCAAGTTCCACGAGCCCGATGAGAACCGCGCGGAGCACGATCCGTCGGCGAACCACGAGTCCGAGGCCGAAGAGGATGAGGGCGACGAGACGCCCGGCTCAAATCCGCCGGTCGCTAAGTCGTAAGGTTGGAGCCGCCATGCATGCGGCGGCATTTTGGCGAATCGCGCTGGCCCTGACTTGGGCCGCGCCCGGCGTCGTTTCCGCGGCGGAGTCTCCCGCCCGCACCACGCCGTCACGGCCCACGGACGCAGCAGCACCTGCAATACCCGCGGCGCGTAGCTCCTCGGGCGGGCCGGTGCTGCCGATCAAGAAATTCGGTGCGGTCGAGTATGTCAGAGCAGCCGACGTGGCGGCGCGCCTCGGCTTGAAGTTTACCACGAGTGCACGCGGGCGCCAAGCGACGCTCTCCGGCCCATCCGCCCGCGCGGAGTTGGAAAACGATTCGCGCGAGGTCACGGTGAACGGCCTGCGCGTCTTCCTCGGAAATCCGGTGCTCGATGCGCAAGGGCAGCTCTATGTGAGTCGGATCGATTATGAACGCTGCCTGACGCCGCTGCTGAAGCCGGGATACGGCGTGGCCGCATTGCAAAAGCCGAAACTCGTCGTCCTCGATCCCGGACATGGCGGTCGTGATAATGGCACCAGCATCCAGGAAAAGGTGTTCGCACTCGAGGTCGCGCAACGCGCCAAGAAAATGCTCGAAGCAGCGGGATTCAAAGTTGTGCTTACTCGGGAGAAGGACGTTTTCGTCGATCTCGTGCAGCGGCCCGCGATCGCGAACCGCGAGGGCGCGGACCTTTTCGTCAGCATTCATTTCAACGCGGTGCCGCGGGATTCGAAGACATCGGGGGTGGAGATCTACACGTTCCCGCCGCAGTCGCAGCGTTCGACGAAGTCGTGGAGTCCGGGCGAGAGCAACGACGCCGAGCACGAGGCCGTGCCCGGGAACCGCTACGATCACTGGAACGTGGTGCTCGCCCAGTCGATCCATCGGCGCTTCGTCAGCGATTTGAAGACGTTCGATCGCGGCAAGAAGCTTTACCATCTTGGCGTCCTGCGCTCGCTCAAGTGCCCGGGCGTGCTGCTGGAGTGCGGGTTTCTCACGAGCTCAATCGAGGCGAAGAAAATCGCGACGCCCGAGTATCGGCAGAAACTGGCGGAAGCGCTCGCGGCGGGAATCCGCGACTACGCGGCCACGTTCGCGGGTGCCAGCGCAGCCGGAGCCAACGGTGCGGCCGTGGCGGGGAGTCGGACGGCGCCGCCGGGTTGAGACGGCGGAATGGGCCAGTCTGCGCTTCGCTCGGCGCGGCAAACCTGCTTATTTTTCCGGCATGCGTCTCCGTCTTCTTGCTATCTGCGTCGTTCTCGCGGCCGCTCCGGCGCTGCGTGCCTGGGATTACGAAGGGCACCGGATGGTCAATCTGATCGCCCTGAACGCACTGCCGAAAGAGTATCCACAATTCGTGCACGCGGTCGCCAACGCCGAGCGCGTGGTGTTTCTCTCCGGGGAGCCCGATCGCTGGCGCAATGCGCCCGACCTGCCGCTGCGGCAGTTCAACGCGGTCGATCATTATTGTGACATGGAATACATCCCGGCCGCGGGGCTGGACTGGGCGACGGTGCCGTCGTTTCGCTATGATTTCGTGGTGCAATTCGCCGCGGGGCGAAAGGCCAACGAGAAGAATTTTCTCCCGTTCGATCCGGCGAAGAACACCGATCACACGCGGGAGTGGCCAGGCTTTGCGCCGTGGGCGATCACCGAGAATTTCGGCAAACTGCGTTCGGCGTTCTCCTACCTCAAAGTTTTCGAGGAGTTGGGCACTCCTGACGAAATTCTGAACGCGCAGGCCAACATCCTCTATGTGATGGGCGTGATGGCTCACTACGTTGGCGATTGCGCGCAGCCACTTCACACCACCAAGCATCACAACGGCTGGGTCGGCGACAATCCCAAGGGCTACACCTCGTGGGATCGCCTGCACTCGTGGATTGACGGTGGCATCATCGGGAAGACGGGCCTGCGGTTCCCGCAGCTTGCCGGGCGGGTGCAACCGGCCACCGCGATCTCGCTCGCGGCCCGACCTGATGGACGGGACCCGATGTTTGTCGCGGTGGTGGCGTATCTGCAGAGCCAGCACCAGCACGTGGAGTCGATCTACCGATTGGAAAAGGAAGGCAAGTTGGGCCAGGGCGAAACCGGCGTGGTGGCCGAAGAGACGCGGGCGTTCGTGCAGGACCGGCTGCTCGAGGGCGGACAAATGCTTTCGGCGATCTGGCTCACGGCCCACCGTAACGCTGTGCCGGATACCTTCCTGCGCACCAGTCTGATCCGCCGCCAGACGGCGGCGGCCGGTCAGCCTGCACGGGCGGATGCCGCCAAGAAATCTGCGCCGTGAACATGCCGGGGTCCGTTTGTGGACCGCATCATCTGGC
>JANPIT010000446.1:0-8735 GCA_031425115.1 Opitutaceae bacterium
CACTCGCCGCTTCGGCCATTTTCAAGACGGCGAAGCTGAACATCACGAGGGCCGCTGCCACCAGCACGAACCAGTCGCCGTATTGAGTGTAGAAGCTGTTGCGGTCGACCCAGCGCACATCCCGGCTGACTTCGATGACCCGCGTGCCGCGAAAATAGATCGTGCCCTGATCGTTCACCATCGGGTTACGGATCGCCCCAAACTCGTCGATCCACCCGCTCCAACCACCGTTGCCGCAGCGCAGGACCGGACGCCGCGTCTCCACCGCGCGCAGCACCGCGTGCGCGGCGTGCTGATACGCAGCGCCGCCTTCGCCGAACCAACCGTTGTTCGTCAACACCGCGAGCACGCCGGCGCCGCCCAGGGCACTGCTGCGGGCGAGCTGAGGGTAAATATCTTCGTAGCAGATGAGCGGCCCAAACACGACCGGTTGGCCCCGCAACAGTAGCAGCACGGGCGAAGAATCTTCGCCGCGGGAAAAATCGCCGCCGATCGGCACGAACTTGCTCAGCCAACCGAGAATCGGACGGAGGGGCACAAACTCACCGAAGGGCACGAGCTGACGTTTCCGGTAATATTTGGTCGCGATGCCTTCTTCGGGCGTGACCAGGAATGCGCCATTGAACCATTGCTCGCGCGGAGTGCCCGGCTCTTCGATCGCAATCGAGCCCAGCAGCACCGGCACCTTTGCCTGTTTCACGAGCCCCTCGACCCACACCTTGATAGTGTCGTCGCCGCGCACCGCGAGCGGCGTAACCGCCTCAGGCCAGAGGATCAAGTCCGGGCGGGTGATAGCGGCCTCGAGCGTGGTCTTTCGCAGCACGTCCAGGATCGCCGGCACTTTGGCCGGATCCCATTTCACATCCTGCGGAATGTAGGGCTGGACGATCGCGATCCGACCCAGGGGTTGCGTGAAGCCGCGCCGGTTGAACGACTCCGTAAAATGAATACAGACGCAGGCGAGCAGCAGGAAGAGAGCGAGAAAGAATTCCTGGCTGCGTTTGTTGAACCCGGTGGCGCCTTCGCGAAAGAGTCGATGCGCGTAAGCGCCAAACCCGAGGTTCATCATCACAAGGACGAAAGAGATCCCGTAGGCGCCCGTGTAGGCCGCAATCTGCAGGATGCTCGCGCGCTCCCACTGACTGGCGGACAACGGCAGCCACGGAAAACCACCGAGCAGCCAGGTCCGCGACCACTCGATCAGGACCCACGCTCCAGCCAAACCGAGCACGACGAGGAGGCGCGTCATCGTGGGCTTGCCGACGATCCGTGGCAGGGCCCACCAAGCCGCGAGATACCACGTGCCGATCCAGACGCCGACAAACGGCCCGAGGAGAAAGAGCCCGCCCCACGTGACGTTATGCAGCCAGCCCAACAGGATCGTCCACGCCACCGCTTGCGCGGCGAACATGGTCCACGCGTAGACTTTCAGCCGCGGCCGCAGATAGGCCCAGTAAATGCCAGGCACCAGCATCGCATAGGCGATCTCCGGCGCCTTGAAAGGAGGGAAGGTGATCACCGCCAGCGCGATGGTAAGCAGGAACACCACAGCGGCCGCGATCAGTTCCGCGTGGCGCTGCAGAAACGTCGGACGCGGTTCGTAAGGATCGAGCGGAAGAGTCTCAGTGGCGGTCGGCACGGGGAGGAAAGGCCAAGAAGGCGAAGGTTGCTCCTGCGTGCAAGCCGCGCTCGAACCGCCCGCCGCGCCACCGGTCTGTCGCAACGCATGAGCACCGTCACCGATCTCAGTCGAATCCACGGCCGCAGCGTGTTGATTCGTTCGACCCGCGATCGCCGCCAACCGCCGACCGCCCTGCGCGGTTCGATTGAAGTGCACGAGAACCCGGGAGCCGCGCCCGACGTGAGCATCGCCGTGGAGTTTCCGCAGATGTTCTCTAATCCCGCGCACCGTCGCACGATCCGATTGGACGACGCGGGGATCGCGCGCCTGCTCAGCACGGAACACAACAGCACGTTCGAATTCACGATCGACGACGAATTGGCGTAAGCGCACGGTTGCTGTCTTCATGACTGAGCTCCCCGACTGTCTCTACTGCCGCAAAGATCAACGGCTGCACGATCTCATGATCGAGATCGGGCCACTGCAGGTTTCGACCGTTTACCTTTTCAAGGAGCAAACCCATCGCGGCCGTTGCGTCGTGGCGTATCGCGCGCACGTCAACGAGCTGTTCGAACTCCCGGAGACGGAGCTCAACTTGTTTATGCAGGACGTCGCCAAAACAGCGAAGGCGATCAAGCAGGCGTTTGGCGCCAACAAGATCAACTACGGCGCCTACTCCGACAAGCTGCCGCACCTGCACATGCATCTCGTGCCGAAATACGAAGGTGGCGAGAAATGGGGCGCGCCGTTCGAGATGATGCCAGCGACCAAGAAACTGTTACCCGAAGCCGAATATCTGCCGCTGATCGCGACGATCAAAGCGCGGTTGTGAGGTAGGACCCGGCGGCCCGCCCGGCCGTGGGCGTTCGAACGTCGCTCGACTCCAGACCACGGATGCGCAGGGGCCGCGCGTCCCTACCCATCCTGTTTTTCATCCCCGGTCGCTTTGTCGTGCTCACGCTCTTTCACGCGCGCGATGAAAGCCGCCAGAACTGCCGACTGCGCTGAAATGACGGGAGGAATGGCCAGCACGGTCGTGACCTCCCATTTGCCATCTTCGTGCAGATGTCCCCACGCGTAGCAGCGCAGCGCGTCATCGTGGCCCAAGAGCGCGAACACCTCGACATTGCCATCCCACATAACCTGGCCGTTGACGACTTCGCGAACGGTCTCCGTGCGCGAGTGGGACGCTTCGCACTTGTAGAGCCGGCGGATGGTGGATCGCAGTTCCGCCAGGTATTCCATGCCGCGAGTGAACGCGAAATCGCGCCACGGTCGAGTGCGCTTCGACGTTTGCCGCGGGCGAGCGGCTCAGAAGCGCAGCCGCGAATTCTGGTGCCCGCACTTGGGACAGGGGCAGAGTTCCGCGCCCGTCGGCGCGGTGTAGAGCGCATCACAACGAATGCAGTGAAACACCGTCTTCCGACGCTCGAGCTCGAAGCGGCGATGATCGCGGCGGTCGTAGTAAAACCAAAGCCCGATGAATCCCGCGGCGACGAGCACGCAGTAGATCACGGTGGCGGTGGTCAGTTCGAACATGCGGGAAAGTTAGTGGCGCGAACGCAGGTCGCCAAGCGCCGTCCTCATCCGGTGACGCTTGAAATTTTGATTCTGGGGTAGCCTCGCGACCTCTGGGCGCGACCCGTTTGACTGGCACTCAACGCGCGGCGCGCCCGGAGCTCGCGGCCCTACCTTCCCAGCGGCAGTGCAGTCCAACCATGATCAGTCGTTCGTAGCGGGCACAAAAAAACGCGCCGAGTTGCCTCGGCGCGTTGGGAGATTTTCTAAACTTGAGGCTTAGCTCTTGGCGTCGCCTTCGCCCTTCGGCGTTTCGGCAGCGGGAGCGGCTTCCGTCTTCGGCGCCTCAGCGGCGGCGTCGGACTTGGCCTTCTTACCACCGGCTTTCTTGCCCTTGGTGGATTTCTTGCCCTTGGACTTTTTGTAGCCCGGGTCGTCGGCCTTGACGAACTCGATCAGCGCGAGCTCCGCGGCGTCGCTCTGGCGCTGTGCACCCAATTTGTAGATACGGGTGTAGCCGCCGTTGCGATTCGTGAACTCCTTGTGGAGCTCATTGAAAAGCTTTGTGATCGCGTCCTCGTTACGGACGTCCGCGAGGGCGAGACGGCGCAAGTGGATCGCGTCCTTCTTCTCAGTCTTCGCCGCGGCCTGCTTGGCCTTGGTGATGATCTTCTCGATGAAGGGACGCAGGGCCTTGGCCTTGGTCAGGGTGGTCTGGATACGACCGTGCTCGATGAGCGAGGCCGCCATGTTGGACATCATCGCGCGGCGATGCTCAACGGTGACGCCCAGCGAGGCGTGATGTTTATTGTGACGCATAGTGTGTGTTTTTTAGGTGGCTCCCGATCGGCAATCCGGTCGCAGCGTTGGGCGGCAGCGGACGGCGCGAGAGCCGAGATTTTTGATTTTGGATTCTTGATTTTGGATTTCAGAGGAGGCGCGATGCGCGCCGGGATTTTCGATTGGCGGACCAATCGAAAATCCAAAATCCAAAATCGGCTTAGCCTTCTTTCTTCGTATCGAGCAGGCGCTCGTCGAACTTCATGCCGAGGGAGAGACCAAGGGCTTCGAGCTTCTCCTTGATTTCGTTGAGCGACTTCTTGCCGAAGTTGCGATACTTGAGCATCTCCTGCTCGGTCTTCATCGCGAGCTCACCGACGGTGGTGATGTTCGCGTTGTTCAAGCAATTCGCCGCACGGACGGAGAGCTCGATTTCGTTGACCGACATGTTGAGGAGCTTGCGGAGCTTGTTCTGCTCCTCGCTGACCTCGGACTGCTGGTTCTCGAACTCGTAGGCTTCTTCGCTGACGCGATCGAACACATCGAGGTGATGCTTGAGAATCGACGCAGCCTGCTTGAGGGCGTCGTCCGGCGTGATGCGGCCGTCCGTCCAGACCTCGAGATTCAACTTGTCGTAGTCGGTGATCTGACCGACACGGGTCGCTTCGACGCCGTATTTGACGAGGCGGACGGGAGAGAACAGCGAGTCGATCGGGATGACGCCGATGGCCTGCTCTTCCTTCTTGTTCGCTTCGCCGGGATAGTAACCGCGGCCGGTCTTGATCTCGATCTCGGCCTCGAACGTCTTCTTGTGGTCGAGCGTGCAGATGACCTGATCGGGATTGATAATGGTGATGTTGGCGTCGGCCTGGATGTCGGCGGCCGTGACGGCGCCGGCCTTGGTGGCCTTGATCTGAAGGGTGATGGCCTCGCGCTTGGTCGAGACGATCAGGATTTTCTTCAGGTTGAGCACGATGTCGGTGACATCCTCGACCACGCCATCGATCGATTGAAACTCGTGGTTAACACCATCAATTTTGATGGACGAGATGGCGGCGCCTTCGATGGAACTGAGAAGGACGCGGCGGAGCGAGTTGCCGACCGTGTGGCCGTAACCGGCTTCGAAGGGCTCGGCAATGAACTTGGCGTAAGTGGGCGTCGCGCCCTCTTCCACCTTCGTGAGCTTGCTGGGCAATTCGAACTTTCCGAGACGTTTTGGCATGGCTGGGGAGTTCTGACGTTAAACGATGAATTTTTTAAAAGTGGAAAGAGGCGGCGCTTAGAAGCGCGAGTAGAATTCAACGATGAGCTGCTCGTTGATTTCCTGGGTCATCTCTTCGCGCGTCGGGAGACGCACGACGGTGGCCTTGAACGTCTCGGGATTCATCGTGAGCCAGCCGGGAACGTTGCGGATGCGGTTTTCCTCGAGGCAACGCGTGGCGAGCTGGCGGGAGGCCGGGGTATTCTTCACCTCGATCTCGTCGCCGGGCTGCACGTTATAGCTCGCGATGTCGACCTTATGGCCGTTGACGCGGATATGACCGTGATTGACGAACTGGCGGGCAGCTGCGCGGCTCCTGGCGAGACCGAGCAGGTAGACCGTGCTGTCCAACCGGCTCTCAAGGAGCTGGAGGAAACGTTCGCCGGTGACGCCGCGCTCTTTCTTGGCGTTTTCGAAGACGCGACGGAACTGACGCTCGAGCAGGCCGTAGATGAAACGGAGCTTCTGCTTTTCGTTCAGGCCGACGGCGTATTCGGAAACCTTGCGTTTCATCTTGGCGCCGTGAACGCCCGACGGATACGGACGGCGTTCAAATGCCTTGCCCGAACCTAGGATGTGCTGACCGAAACGGCGGCTGATGCGTGTGGTGGGGCCGGTATAACGAGCCATGGTGGATTCCTGATTTTAAATTTGAGATTGGAGATCTGCGATTGCGCGCAGCGCGTTAGACGCGACGGCGTTTGCGCGGACGGCAGCCGTTATGCGGGATCGGCGTAACGTCGACGATCGAGACGATCTCGAGACCGATCGCTTGCAGCGCGCGGATGGCGGAATCGCGGCCGAGGCCGGGACCGGAGACGCGGATGACGATGTCCTTCAATCCGTGCGCCATGGCATTGCGGGCGGCGTCTTGAGCGACGACCTGCGCGGCGTAGGCGGTGGATTTGCGGGAGCCGCGGAAGTTGCACTTGCCAGCGGACGACCAGGCGATCACGGCGCCTTTCTGGTCGGTGATGGAAACGATCGTGTTGTTGAACGAGGCGAGGACGTTCGCGACGCCGGAGACGACGTTTTTCGAACCCTTGGCCTTGCGCACCTTGATCGTGCCGAGCTCCTCCTTGAGGAGGTCTTCGGCCGTGGGCTGCTTGGCCACGCCATGCACCATCTCGACGGGCTTTTGCTCGCCGGCGGGGCCGGGAGCGGCAGGAGCGCCCGCGGGAGCGGCGCCACCCTCGGGCGCAGCGGCGCCTTCAGCGGCGGGCTTGCCACCTTTTTCACCAGCGGCCTTGGGGGCCTTGGCCTTCTTTTCGGCAGCGGGAGCAGCGGCCGGCGCGCCTTCGGCGGCAGGCTTCGCGGGTTTCTCTTTCTTCGGAGCGGACTTTTCTTCGGCCATGTGAGTAAGGGATTAGACTTCTTTCGCCTTCGTGACGCCAACGGTCTTGCGCGGGCCCTTGCGGGTGCGGGCGTTGGTGCTGGTGCGCTGACCGCGCACCGGGAGGCTGCGACGGTGGCGGATGCCACGGTAGCAATTGATCGCCTGGAGGCGCTTGAGATTGCCCGCGATTTCGCGGCGGAGATCACCCTCGAGCACCCATTTGTGCTCGGTGATGATGTGGAGGATCTTGTTGAGCTGCTCCTCGGTGAGGTCCTGTGCCCGCATGTCGGGGTTGAGGCCCGCTTCCTTGACGAGCTGGTCGGCCCGCGTGGGACCGATGCCGTTGATGTAACGGAGGGAGAACGCGACTTTCTTCTTCGCGGGAATATCGACGCCGAGGAGACGAGGCATGGTGTGTGGTCTAGTTGAGAGTTACTTGTTGAGAGTTGAGAGGGCTAACAGCCGAGAGCTGCGAGCGGAGTGGTATGGGAAAATTAGGATTTAGCTGCGACGACCTGGCTGCGCGGAATGGTGAGAATTTCCGGGCCGCGGTCGGTGGTGAGGACGGTGTGTTCGAAGTGAGCAGAGGACGATCCGTCCGCCGTCACTATCGTCCAACCATCAGAGAGCGTCTTCGTCTTAAAGGCCCCGGCGTTAACCATCGGCTCGATCGCGAGCGTCATGCCGGGCTTGATCTTATCGCCGGAACCGCGGCGGCCGAAGTTCGGGATTTCGGGCGGCTCGTGCATCGAGACCCCCACCCCGTGGCCCACCATATCGCGCACTACACTGAAGCCGTTTGCTTCAACGAACTGCTGGATCGCGGAGGAAACATCGCCGATGCGATTGCCGACGACCGCCTGCTTGATCCCGAGGTCGAGTGCCTCGCGGGTGACGCGAAGCAACTTCTCGCTGGCGGGAGAGATCGGGCCGACCGGAACAGTGAAGGCGTTGTCGCCGACGTAGCCGTCTTTCCAGACGACGATGTCGAGCGAAACGATATCACCTTCGCGGAGGATGCGCTTGAACGACGGGATCCCATGAACGACTTCATCGTTCACCGAGATGCAGGTGTGCGCCGGATAGCGCTTCGAACCATGCGTGTAGCCGTAACAGGCGCTGCGGGCTCCCAGACGCGCGATTGAGTCGCGGCCTGCTTCTTCCAAGTCTTGCGTCGTGACGCCAGGCCGAACGAGGGGCTTGAGTTGTTCAAGCACCGTCGCGGCAATGGCGCACGCCTCGCGCATCTTGGCGATCCCCTCCTTGTTTTTGATGGGAATCGTCATGGCGTCGCGAGGAAGCTCGCCTCTTGGAGGAGGCCGAGCGTGCGATAGTGTTGGACGACTGACTCGTCGGAGCCGGGGCCAGCAACGACGCCGTAAAGGCTTTCGTCGCGAGCATCGAGCCACTCGTCGAACACTTTTGCTTGGAGCAGCGTAGCCGGGAAATCCGTAAGGAAAAATCCCGCATCAGGTTTGCGCGCGAAGAACCAGCGGCGCATGAGCGCCAGCCGATTTGCTTCCTCCGCAGCGGCCGAAGCCGTGCGGCGCGAAATCTCCGGCCCTTTCAGGTGAAGCGGAGAGACGTGCTCTAAATTCAAAGAACGGGCCCGGTCCATCAGAGTCTGTTGAAAATCTGAGGAACCGAGGAGAACCAACTTGGCTTTGGCGGCAGGGCCAAAACCCGCGAAGGGGTCGGAAATGCCAGCCACAGCCGCCAGAGTAAAGAACTTATTTGACGAATGCCTTGTAGGCCCAGATCGCCGAACCCAAAATCAACAATCCCAACATCGGAAGCGCGATTTTCATCACGGCTTCCTGGCTGAGTGCTTCGCCGGTGTTGCCCTGCTGCGGGCTGGCGCTGCGGGCGCGGATGCGGCCCTTCTTCAGGAATCCGTCATAGTGGCGCTGCAAGAGGAAGGTTTCGATCTGGCGCATCGTGTCGAGGATGACGCCCACCGTGATCAACATGCCGGTGCCACCGAAGAAGTAGGCGATACGAGTCGGGACATTCAGCTCGAAGAGCAGCACGTCGGGCAGAATCGCAATCATCGTGAGAAAGATCGCGCCCGCCAGCGTGAGACGCGTCATGATGAAATCGAGGAACTGCGCCGTCGGCTCGCCCGGGCGGACGCCTGGGATGTAGCCACCGTATTTCTTCAAATCGTCCGCGATCTGGATCGGCTTGAACATGACGGACACCCAGAAATAGCTGAAGAA
>JANPIT010000447.1:0-2054 GCA_031425115.1 Opitutaceae bacterium
GGCTTCTGCGCCCTCGCCGTCTCCGTCCTCGCGATCGGCATCTGCGCCGTCACGACGCAGTTTTCCGTCGTCAACGGCGTGCTGCTGCACGCGTTCACGTTCCGCGACTCCGACCGGCTCGTCGACGTCCAGCTGGTCGACCCGACCAATTTCTCTCCGACCAATTTTAATTCGCGGATCACCACCGCCGACTTCGCCGAATTGAAGGAACAGCAAACGTCGTTCTCCGACTTCGTCGGTTACCTCAACGGCTCGACCGTCAATCTCACCTACAACGGCAATCCCATCCGCCTCACCGGCGGCTACGTCACCCACGACTTCTTCCCCGCGCTGGGTGTATCGCCTGTTCTTGGACGCAACTTCCGCCCCGAGGAAGACCGGCCCGGCGTCGACAAGGCCGTGCTCCTCAGCGACGCCCTCTGGCGCTCCGATTTCGGCGCAGACCCCGCCGTGCTCGGCAAAGTCGTGCGCGTCAACGGCCGCAGCGGCATGATCGTCGGCGTCATGCCGCCGAAATTCCAGTTCCCCGGCAACGAGCAGCTCTGGATCCCCGTCAACGCCGAGTTCCCCGTAAAACCCCGCAACGACCGCGGCATTAATTTTATCCAGATCATCGCGCGCTTGAAGCCCGACGTCTCGATGCAACTCGCTCAGGAGGAAGTCACGCGCCTGGCCAAGCAGTTCGCCGAGGTCCACCCCGACACCAACAAGCAATTCACGCTGGGCTACGTGCGCCCGCTCATCCGCGCGTTCACCGGCGGCCCGCTCTCCGGCCTGCTCTACACCATGCTCGGCTTCTGCGTCCTCCTGCTGCTCATGGCGTGCACCAACGTCATGAACATGCAGTTCGCGCGCGCCACCCTCCGCGCCAAGGAACTCGCCATCCGCTCTTCCCTCGGCGCCACGCGCTCCCGTCTCATTCGCCAGATGCTCACGGAGAGCCTGCTCGTCGCCGCTCTCGGCGCCGTGATCGGCATCGGCGGCGCTTTCTGGGCGACCGACTATCTCAACACCGCCGTCCACAATCTCCAGAACCCCATCCCGTCGTGGATGATTTTCCGAGTCGACGGCAAGGTCCTCGCCCTCGTCGTGGTCGCCACCGGACTCTCCGCCATCATCTCGGGCTTCGTCCCAGCCTGGCTCTCCTCCCGCGCCAGCGCGCTCGATGTCCTGAAGGAGGGCGGTCGCGGCAACACCGGTCGCGCCGTCGCCGTCATCACCAAGGGACTCGTCGTTTTCCAGATTCTGCTTACGTCGATCATCCTTATCGGCGCCTTGCTGCAGACCCAATCGATCGTGAAGCAACAGACCTTGGATTTTGGATACGACACCGCTTCGATCCTCCAATCCCGGATGGGCCTGATGGAGGGCGATTATCCGACCTCCGAGAAACGCCAGCGCTTCTACGAGGCCTTGCTCCGCGAACTCCGCGCCTCGTCCCAGTTTGAGTCCGTCGCGCTCACCAATCGTTTCCGCATGGTCTTCTCCGGCGGCGGCCCCGTCGAGATCGAGGGCCGCGAATACAAGGACAACAAGGACCGCCAGAACGCCCAGTTCGAAAACATCACGCCCGGCTACTTCAACGTCCTCGGCGTGAAACTCCTCGAGGGCCGCGATTTCACCGACGTCGACTCCGACCAACGCGAGCCGATCGCGATCGTGAACTCCAAGTTCGCCAAAAAACATTTCGGCAACGAGACCGCGCTCGGTCGCCGCATCCGCACCACCCAGCCCAATGGCGGCAACCCGAGCCCGTGGCGCAAGATCGTCGGCGTGGTCGACACCGTCCGCATGCAGGGACCGTTCCCCAACGGCCCCGGCGGCCCGCAGATCGACGGCTCGGGTTTCTACATTCCCTTTTTCGCCACCTCCTTCGGCCCGGCTGCGCCTGCGCCCGTCGCGACGCAGTTCGGCACCGCCATCGTCCGTCCCCGCGGCGGCCAGCGCCCCGAAGCCCTCGCCACGGCGCTCCAAGCCGTGGTCTCCAAGGTTGACCCCAATCTCCCGCTCTACTTCACCGGCACGCCCAAAGCCTCCATCGACGGCTTCCTTTC
>JANPIT010000448.1:0-7130 GCA_031425115.1 Opitutaceae bacterium
AATCATGGAAATCCTACTTTAATCAGCGCGCCAGCCCACGGCTCTACGTCGTGGTAATCCAACGTAAGCGGCCAACGTCCGCAGCCGACCCCTCCCCTCACCCGTCCTCTGCGCACCACCGGTGCGCCGCGGCACCTCTCTTTGCCAGCAATCCTTTTCCAACCCAACGCCCTCCAACAATACATATGAAAACGAAATTAAAGTTATTCGCCCGCACCGTCCTTGCGGGTGTTGTCTCGCTCTCGGCCCTCACTGCCTCCGCTCAAAAAGACCCTTCGCCCACGCCGCTCGGTGCGGAAAAAACCTTCAGTGATTTCTCCAAAATCCAGGTTAAAAACTTCGAGGACGAGAGCCTCGGTCGCATCCGGGATCTCGGCATCGATCTCGTCAACGGCCGGATCGTCCATGTGCTGATCGTCACTGACAATTCCCTCGGGCTTGGCACCAAGGTGGTGGCGGTCCCGCCGCTAGCCTTGATTCCCGACCTTGAGAACAAGGTCTACCGCCTCAATGTGAGCACCGAAACCTTCAAGAGCGCCGCCGGGATTGACCTTTCGAAATGGACCGATGCGGGCCGCAGCGAGCGCGTCGCCGCTGCCTATAAGCATTTCGACCATGAGCCCTACTTTCTTGAAGCCGGTGACACCGCCAGCAAGACCGCGGCACGGCCCAAGGTCTCGCTCGGATACGTCGAGCGCGCGACCAAGATTCTCGATCTGCCGGTCGGCAATTTCCAAAATGAAAAATTCGGCAAAGTCTGGTCGTTGACCCTCGATATCCCAAAGGGACGCATTCTCAACGTCATCGTGCTCGCGCCGGGCAATTTCCAAACGAAGAGCATCATTCCCGCCATGGCTCTCAGCTTCAACGAGGCGCGCAACGCACTCCTGCTCGACTCGACCAAGATGGAATTTGCGAATGAGCCGCGCTTCGTCTTCACCGAGGCCGCATTCGGCCAGGACGCGCACTCGAAAGAAGAAGCCTACGTCGGACCCAAGACTTCCGTCGCCCTCGAACAAGGCAGCAGCTACCGCGACGTCGATCGGACCATTCAGATCAACAAAAATATCCGGGCCGCGAAAATTAACAGCCGTGCCGTGCAAGTCGGCACGATGGACGGCCGCGTCACACTTCGAGGCCGGGTTAACACCGCCGAGGAAAAGGCCGCCATCGGCAAGATTGCCATCGATGCGTCACGCCTCGAGTTGGTGGACAATCAAATCAAGGTGGGCAAGCCAGTCTCAGCCAACTAACAATACCCCTTCACCAGGACCGTGCCTCGGGTGCGGTCCTGGTTTTTTTATGACCAGGTCCAGCCCTCTTCGACTCCGTTCCTTTCATCGCCGGTCCGATTTCTCGGCCTCCTCTTCTCTCTGGCTGCGGCAAAAGCGACCCGGTGAAATCGTCTGCGACCGCGAGCGCATCCGACAACGCGATGGACAGCCGAGACTCCTGACTGCACGCATGAATCGTTTCCTTCCTTCCCTTCAACGCGCCGCTGCCCTTGTCCTCCTGGCCGGCGCCAGCCTATTCGCTCAGCCTGCTGACACGCGAGGTGAGACCGAACGCGCCCGCTCGGCGCCCGTCGTCACGGTGTATTTCGAAAACGACATCGTGAGCGGCACCGATGAAGCCTACACGAACGGTCTGAAGCTCTCGTGGATGTCCGCGGATCTGGTCGACTGGGGACAGACCGGCTGGAGGCAAACCTTCATCGACCGCCTTCCCTTTGTAAATCGACCCGAGGGCCAGAAGAACATCGGCCTGGCTTTCGGCCAAAACATCTACACTCCACGCGATACCCGGGCGATAAACCCCAATCCGGCAGATCGGCCCTACGGCGGCTGGACGTATCTCGAACTCGCCTTCGTCAGCAAGACGCGCGCGATTTCCGACACCATTTCCCTCCAAGCCGGATTGATCGGGCCGCACAGCCTCGCCGAGGACACTCAGCGTCTTGTGCACCAGGCGACTAACAACGCCGTCTCCCGCGGCTGGGATTATCAACTTCGCGACGAGTTCGGGGCGAATATCGGCTATGAGCGCCGCTGGCGGTTGTATGCCCGTTCGCTTCTCCAGATGTTTGGCATCGACCTCGTGCCACACGCGGGTGTGAGCCTCGGAAACGTCCAGACCTACGCGAATGCCGGAGGCACCGTCCGGTTTGGAATGAATTTACCGAGCGATTTCGGCGTCCAGCTCGCGCGCCCCGGCAGCGTCGGCGGATCTCCGACCGACGATCTTGATCCGCGCGTCGCCCTCGATCGCAATTTCAGCCTCTTCGCTTTCGGCGCCGCCGATGGTCGGGCGGTTGCCCGCGATATATTTCTCGATGGAAACACGTTTCGATCGAGCCGGTCCGTCGCAAAGGAAGCCTTCGTGGCTGATCTCAGCGCCGGTGTCGGGTTGATCGCGGGGCGCTGGCAGCTCACCTACACGCAAGTGTGGCGCACGCGTGAATTCAAAACGCAGCGGAGCAGCTCCAACAATTTCGGTTCGCTCACGCTCTCTCGAGCCTACTAGGCGGCCCGCTCGGCGCGCATTCGGTCGTGGACCGCGTCATCTCAACGCGGATTGGATTCTCGTGGGTAGCGTCGCGACCTCCGGGCGCGACCGGTTCGACGGACCCCAACGTGCCCCGCGCCCGGAGCGCGCGGCTCTACCTTACCGCGGCAATGCAGGCAAAATAAGCAATTGCTCGGATCAGTCGCCTAGTTCTGAACCGACTGTGCCACTCCAAGCGGACATCCTCGACATGCGCGCACGGCAAAGCCCGAAAGCGTGCCTGGGAGCGCGCCTTCGGGCTTGAAAAAACCTTAGCCGTTGCCGCCGATATTTCTACGGCGGCTGAATCGACTCTTATGTATTTGCGCTGCGGCGGGCCACGAGCGTCCCGACCACCCCACCCACGAGGAGTCCAACTCCCGCAGCGATGGCGAGCGACTCGTAAGGATTCGCGCGAATGGCCTCGTCGGCACATCTGGCACCCGCAGCCACTTTGCTGCGCGCGCCGATGCAAACCTGCCCGAGCCGGTCACGCGCCGAATCCACGCGCTCGCGCAGGCTGTCGTAATCATTGGCCGAATGGCCGGAGAGCGACTTCGCCATCAGAGTCTCCGCCTCGGTGACGAGTGCTTTCAGTTCGAGCAGGAGCTCAGCGGGTGAAGGCGCGGTGGAATTTTCGTTTGGCATAGTGAGAAGAGACGATTCGGACGATTGGGTCGATTCGCGCGGCGCTCCGTTTAGTTCTTCGGCTTACGACCGCGGATCAGGGAGAAGATAAACAGCACGATGAACACAATCAGCAGCACCTTGGCGACGGTCGCCGCGGTGCCCGCAATGCTACCGAAGCCGAGCAGTCCGGCAAGAATGGCAACGAGCAGGAATATGACAGCGTAGTAGAGCATGGGGGAGGTAGATTATTTCGAACCCCGTGCGACGCCCGCCGCCCCGATCGTGGCGCACACCGCGCCGCCGATCAGGAGCCACATCGTCTTATCCGTGGGTGAACCCGTGAAGAAGCGGGAGAAGCTAGAGCCAATCGAATCGAGCGCAAAGAGCCCGTAAACGAGGAGGATAATGCCCGCAACGAGCAGGATAAGAGATGTGGTTCGGTTCATATAGAGGAAGCGTGGAGCGGTGTAACAGACCAGCGGGAGGCTATTGGGTGTCGTAAACTTCGACGAGAGCGACACCGGTGGTGTTGCCAACGCCGGTGACGTGCACCGTGTAGCTGCCCGGAGGCAGGGTGATCAGGAGGGACGAATCGCGGCTGCCGGCGACGAGCGCGAAGGCGCCTACTCGGGAGGAAGCCGCGGTCATCTGGGCCGGAGTGCTGCTACCGACTTCCCAGTTGTCGTTGCTGGCCAGCTCGGTGCTGCCCGAATAGACGTTAATGCGCGGATCGGCGAGCACGCCCGGGACGCCGAAGGCCGTAAGGCTCGGGCCGATACCGCGGATGAGCACGGTCTTGGACGTGTTGCCCGCAATCACGAGACCCGCGATGAGCGTGCCCTCGCCGGCGGTCACGTTCATGCGTGCCGACACGTTCACGAGGCGGGAACCCGCCGTCACATCGGTGTCGTAAACTTCGGTCAGCGCCACACCGGTAGTGCTCATCGCGCGAACCATGCTCGTGGTGTGGGCACCGTTGTTGAACGTGTGGAGGAGCGCGGAATCCTTGCTGCCATTGGGCAACGGGAATGCTCCGACGCGTGCGGCCGTAGACGCGATCAACGGGCCGTTCGGCGCGCCGCCCAGATTGACCTGCCAGTCGTCGTTGGTGGCCAGCGTAGCGGTCGGGCTAAACAAGGTGAGCATCGGATCAGCGAGTGCATTCGTAACCCCATACGTCGCCAGGGTCGGACCCACACCGCGCACGAGCAGGTTCTTACCGTCGCCATCGACTACGAAGCCCACGATGAGCGTCTGCGCTCCCGGACCGGAAACGGCGCGAGCAGAGAAATTCACGATGCGGCTCGCGAGGACGATGGGCTGCGGCGCGATGACGAGCGTCACGGCGGCGGTGGTGGTGCCCGCGCTGTTGGTGGCGCCGACGATCACGTTAAACGTGCCCGAGACGGTGGGCGTTCCCGTGATCGCTCCCGTTTGTGTATTGAGCGAGAGACCAGCCGGCAGGCCCGTGGCCGTGAAGGTGGTGGGCAGACCCGAGGCCGAGATGACGAAGGTGTTAAAGGCCGCCCCGGCGGTGCCGGACGCATTTGTCGGGCTGGTGATGACCGGCGCGACCACCGTGGGTGCAACCGTGATGGTCAAGTTCGCCGTGCTGACGCCCGAGGAATTCGTGGCGGTGAGCGTGACGACGGAGGTGCCCGCGGTCGTCGGCGTGCCGTTGATCGCGCCCGTGAGCGGATTGAGGGTCAAGCCGGCCGGCAGACCGGTCGCCGTGTAGCTCGTCGGAGAACCCGTCGCGCCGATCAGGTAGGTGACAAACGGCGTCCCGACTTGGGCCGTCGCCGTGACCGGACTCGTGATGATCGGTGCGGCCGCGGCGGCCGCGATCGTGATGGTCAAGTTCGCGGTGCTGATGCCGCTGGCATTGGTGGCCGTCAGCGTCACGACGGAGGTGCCGGCGCCCGTGGGCGTGCCGTTGATCGCACCCGTCAGCGTATTAAGCGTCAGGCCGTCGGGCAGACCCGTCGCGGTGTAGCTCGTGGGCACACCCGTGGCTGCGATGAGATAAGTGACAAAGGGCATACCGACCGTGCCGGGCGCCGTGCTGGGGCTCGTGATGATTGGCGCGGTGGCCACCGGCGCGACCGTGATGGTCAACGTGGCGGAGCTGATCCCAGAGGCGTTGGTGGCGGTGAGCGTCACGAGGGAGGTGCCCGCCGCGGTCGGCGTGCCATTGATGGCGCCGGTCAGAGAATTCAGGGAGAGCCCAGCGGGCAGTCCGAATGCGCTGTAGCTCGTCGGAGCTCCGGTCGCTGCAATCAGGTAAGTGACAAACGGCGTGCCAACGGTGGCCGGCGCCGTCGTTGGGCTGGTGATGACCGGAGCAGCGCTCGCGGCGCCGATGGTGATCGTCATGGTCGCGTTGCCGGTGCCGATGGCATTCGTCGCGCCGAGCGCCACGGTCGTGGTGCCCGGTGTCGTCGGGGTGCCGGTGATCGCGCCAGTGGCGGCCACGATGCTCAGCCCCGCAGGTAGCGGGCTAGCCGTGAAACTCGTGGGTGCACCCGACGCCGTGATCGTAAATCCAAACGGGACGCCCACGGTGCCCGCGGCGTTCAGCGGACTGTTGGTGATGATCGGAGCGACGCCGGCGGCGGCCACCGTGACGGTGAGCGTGGCGTTGCCGGTGCCGGTGGTGTTGGTGGCCCCGAGCACAACGGTCGTCGAACCCACCGCGGTGGGTGAGCCGGTGATTGCACCGGTCGCGGCATTGATGCTCAAGCCCGCGGGGAGCGGGGTCGCCGTGTAGCTCGTGGGCGAACCGGACGCGGTGATGGTAAAGCTAAACGGCGTGTTGACGGTGCCGGCCGCGCTCAGCGGATTATTGGTCACGACCGGAACGACGCCGGCCGCGGCGACAGTGATGACGAGTGTGGCGTTGCCGGTGCCGGAGCCATTCGTAGCGCCGAGCAGCACGTTCGTGGTGCCCGCCGTGGTGGGTGAACCCGTGATGAGGTTACTTCCCGCGGCGATGCTCAAACCGGCCGGGAGTGGGCTGGCGGAGAAGCTCGTGGGTGAACCCGAAGCAGTAATCGCGTAGCTGAACGCCGCGTTGACGGTGCCCGCGGCGGTGAGCGGCGAGTTGGTCACGATCGGGGCGCCGCCGGTCACGGTGAGCAAAGCGGAATCGCTGGGAACCGAGCCCGAGGCGTTGGTGACTAGCGCATAGTAGCTGGCGGCGTCGGAGGCCTGCACATTGGGAAGCGTGAGCGTCGCCGTAGTGGCAGAAGCATTACCGGTGATATTGTTGCCGTTCTTGCGCCATTGATAGCTGAGGGCGGTGGTGCCGTTCGCCGTGACGGAAAAATTAGCGGTGCCCCCGACTGCAACGGTTTGGGGCGAGGGTTGACCGGTAACGGCCAGGAGGGCGGCCCCCGTGGCGGTGAAACTCTGGCGCAGCATGTTGAACTCAAACGCGACTGGCGCGGTCTGGCCGGCCTGCGTCGCTTGCAACGTGATGATGCCTGGGGCCGTCGGCGTGATGGTGAAGACGCCGCTCACGGGGCCACTGATCGACGCCGCGCCGGTCGAACCGGGAACTACGGTGAGTGTGATCGGAAGAGCGGAGCTTGCAGAGGGAGCGACGGTGAATGAACCCGCGCTGATCGCGCGATCGGCGATGGCGGCGAAGCTGACGGACTGCCACGTTGGGTTAACTGCACCCGTGGTGTAGAATTGGCTGGTGCCAAATCCCACGTCACCGGGCACGAAGGTCAGGGTCGAGAAAACGCTGCCGAGATTCGCGATGTCCGCGACTTTGCCCGATACCGGATTCAGCGTTCCAAGAATCGTAAAACCAGTGACGGGGTCCAAGCGCAGGAAATACATCTTATCGATGCCGAAGCCGACATCGGCGCCCGTGAAGGCGAGCGCGTTGTGGCCGCCCACGCCGAGATCGAACTTATCGGCGGAAGCGCCCGCGAGGCCGGGGGGCA
>JANPIT010000449.1:0-3655 GCA_031425115.1 Opitutaceae bacterium
TGATCGCGTGAGTGTGACGGTGCTGGCCGGTCAGCGCGTTACACTCGTATCCACCGATTTCACACCGCTGGATCTCACGGCGGTGAACGCGTCTCCGGTAGTGATCTCGCTCAACTTCACGCTGAGCGGTGGGCTCACCCCGCTCGCTGCGGGCACGCGCGCGATTGGCTTCGGGCTATTTAACAACGCTTCCACGGCCTCCAGTTTCACTGACGACGCGGGATATTTCGTGTGGCTCAACGGCCGCGCTACCGGCAGTTTGCTCGAGATGCGCCGACGCAACGGCAGCGGACCGTCGCCGAGCTTGCTCAACCCGTCGGGCGCTTCCTTCGGCAACCTCGGCACGGCCAGCGCCACCCAAACGGCGGGCGCCCTGGTCGACGGCGCCACCTACACGCTGACGTTGCGGCTCAATCGTAGTGCGAACGGCATCTCCCTCGGCACCAACACTGGCACCGATGTCGCCGGAGCCTGGATACGCGGCGAAGGGGTGAGCCAGACCGCGTATACCAATCCCGACAACCCGCCTGCGGCGACGCAGTTCAACGAACTCGCGTTCATGTTCTTCAATACCACGGGTGCCGCCGTCACGCTCACGCTCGATAGCGTGGCGGGTGTCACCCCAATCACCGGCCCGACCCCGGGCGCCGCGTTGCCCGCGATCACCACCCAGCCGGCCAGCATGAACGTGGCCTTCGGACAACCGGCGCAATTTGCGGTCGTTGCCACCAGCACCACCCCGCTCACCTATCAGTGGAGCAAAGACGGCCTGACGCTCGCTGGCGCCACTGCCGCGACGCTCGCGTTGCCGGGCATCACCGCGGCTGCTCTCGGCAGCTACACGGTGCGCGTCTCAAATTCCGCCGGGTCCGTCACGAGCCGCGCCGGCGTGCTAACGACCCCGTCGCCGATGACGGTGGTGTCGCGTTTTCCGACGGCGGGCGCGAGCGGCGTAAACACCGACACGCCCCTGCGGCTCACCTTTGATCGTGCGGTGCGCGCCGGCACCAGCGGACGCATCCGCATTCTTCGCGCCTCCGATCAAAGCGTGGTCGATACCCTCGATCTGAGCGCGCCAGCCACGCGGCTCATCGGCACGAACCCGACGCCCTACAATTTCCTCCCGGTGTTCGCGACGGGCAACAGCGTCGCGATTTATCCGCGGGCGGGCGTGCTGGCTTACGGGCAGACCTATTACGTGACGGTTGAGAGCGGCGTGATCCTCGATGCGACGGGCGGCAGCTTCGGCGGAGTCACGGAGGAGTCTGCCTGGCGCTTTTCAACCAAGACCGCTGGCCCGGCGGCGGGTTTTTCGAGCCTCATGGTCGCGGCCGATGGCAGCGGCGATTTTTCCACCGTGCAGGGGGCGATCGACGCTGTGCCGGCCGGTAATCCGGCGCGCGTCGCCATCACAGTGCAGCGCGGCACCTACCCGGAAATCAACTACGTCGGAGGCACGAAGCCCTTCCTCACGATCCGGGGCGAAAGCCGGAGTGAGACGATCCTGGCGTATCCAAATAACAACAACTTCAACAGCGGCAACAACCGCGCGATGTTCGCGGTCGATGCCAACGACTTCGTGCTCGAGACGATCTCGCTCAAAAACACCACGCCGAAAGGTGGCTCGCAGGCCGAGGCGATCCGCGGCAATGGCCAGCGCACGGTGTTCAACCGCGTGAACCTCTCCAGCTATCAGGATACGTTGCTCTGGAACGGCACGCTTTTCGTCACGGACAGCTTCATCGAGGGCGACGTTGATTTTATGTGGGGCGGCGGGGCCGGTTATTTCCAACGCTGCGAGCTGAAGGCGCTTTCCTCGGGCGGTTTCTACACCCAGATCCGCAATAGCCAGACGGGCCGCGGCAACATCTACGTCGACTGCCGATTGACCGCCGCCGCCGGCGTGACCGGCGTATATCTCGCGCGCATCGATCCGCGCGAAGGTGTGGCCAACACCTGGCCCTACAGCCAGGTCGTGTTCATTAATTGCGCGATGGGCCCCCACATCGCGCGCGACGCGTGGCGACTCGACAACGCGACGAGCGCCCCGAACGTCCAATTCTGGGAATACAACTCCACCACGCTCGATGGCGCCACACTCGATGTCGGCGGTCGGCTGCGCGATTCCCGGCAGATCGCCGAAACGGTGGCCGCGCAATACCGGGATCCGCAATTCGTGGTCGGCTTCTCGCCGCAAATCGCGCCGGTGATCGAGCAGCCGCCGTCCCGGCAAACTGCGCTCGCGGGCAGTCACGTGCGCCTCATGGTGGAGGCCGCGGGAGCGCCCGTGCCTGCCTATCAATGGCTCAAGAACGGTGCGCCGATCAGCGGCGCCACGGGCGCGACGCTCCTCCTCGCCCACGTGCAGCCCGCCGATGCGGGCGACTACGCCGTGCGCGTGACGAACGCGAGTGGCGCTGTGACCTCGCCGGTCGCCCCGCTGACCATCGCGCGCGGCAAATACGCCGGCATTTATTTCGGCACGATTCCGTCGCGAGCTCTCACGATTCCCATTCAGCCTGACGCCGCGTTTGCGCTTTATGTGCGGGACGATGGATCGGCGATTTTTATCACCGACGACCTCATCGCCGCGGCGTTCGCAGATATCAGTTCGCGCGCCGTGCGGCTCGACGAAAACGGGCGCGCGTCCTTCCGCGCGGGCAACGCCACCGTGACGTTGGCCGTTTCCGAAAGCGGAAGCGTAAGCGGAACGGTCGCGCCGTTAGCGAGCAACTCGACGGCGCCGGCCGCGCTCACAATTTCAGGGGTGCGGTCGGCGACGACGGGGGCCACCCAGTCGTTTGCGGGCTATTTTCTCGCCGGCGCCGCTGGCGGTTCGGCGACGGTAGATGTGATTGCGGATGCTGCAGGTCGCGTGCTCGCGCGACGAAGTGCAGGCCTCGAACGAGGCGGCCGCGCGGTCCTGGGCGCGGACGGCCAGTTTCAAGTTGAACGAATTAGTGGCACGATCGCGGCCGGCGGCAGCTCGATTGCCGTCGTGACGACCACGCTGACGGACACGACTCCGCTCACGCTCTCCGGGCCAGGCGATTCGCGCGCGCCGGCGCAGCGCCTGACCGGCCTGTCGACGCGCGCGCAGGCCGGCAGCGGCGGGAATGTGGTCATCGTTGGATTCGTGGTCAGCGGCGATTCGCCTAAGCCGGTGCTCGTGCGGGCGATCGGGCCCGCGCTCACTGCGTTTGGGGTGGGCGGAGTGTTGCCGACGCCGAAGTTGGAATTGTTTCGCGGCTCAGCCGTCCTCGCGACCAACACGGGTTGGTCGTCCGCCACCGATGCTACGCAGATCGCGGCGCGGGCGCAGTCGGTGGGTTTGTTTCCGCTGGGGGCGGGGAGCGGCGACTCGGCCATGCTCATCACGCTCGCGCCCGGGAACTACACCGCGGTGATGGCCGATGCCGGCGGTCGCACGGGCAATGGTCTCGTCGAGATCTACGATCTCGCGGCGAGCGACGGAACCCAACGACTCGCCAATCTCTCCTCGCGCGCCTTCGTGGGCCCGGGGGATGCGACGCTGATCGCGGGCATGACGGTGGCCGGAACAATTTCGAAACGCGTGCTGATTCGCGCGGCCGGTCCGGCACTCACGGCGCTGGGAGTAGGCGGCGCGCTCGCGCGACCCATTCTGACCCTGGTG
>JANPIT010000450.1:0-6562 GCA_031425115.1 Opitutaceae bacterium
GGGGGGGGGGGGGGGGGGCGCCCCGGGGGCGCCGCCGCCCCCCCCCCACGGCCCACCTTGAGCGGGAATGGAGAATTCGGTGGCGCGCTTCGGGTGGTTCGCGGGAAAGAGGCTTGCTCGGGCGGCGCGAAGGCTTACGCCGACAGGGGTGAAAATGCGGCGATGGTTAGCTGGCGCGATGGCGGCGGGATTGGTGGCCGCGGCCTCGCGGGCACAGGTGCCCGAGTTGGATTTGCCGCGACCGGGAATTGTCGTGGTCGGCGACGTGACGGGCGAAGCGACGATGACGACGGGCGACCAGAAACGTAAACTCAAGGCCGACGACCGCGTGCGCGTGGGCGCGACGGTGACGACGGCGCGGCGCTCAATGGTCACGCTGGCGTTGTCGAACGGCACGTCGGTGCAGCTGGGGCCGGAGGCCGAAGTGGAGATTGAGGAATTCGGTCAGGCACCGTTTTCGCAGACGGTGAAATTCGGCGAATTGAAAGCGGAGCCGAGCCTGTCGCGCACGCGGATCAGGCTCGTGCGCGGTGATGTGGTCGTAAGCGTGAAATCGCTGAAGACGGCGCGCGGTTCATCCTTTGTGCTGGGCACGCCGGCCGGAAATCTACGCACGGGCGAAGGGATATTCCGGGCGCTCGTGCAATTGCACGACCTGGGTCTGGGCGTGGAGACGCTGGAGTTGCAGTCGGGCACGGCGGAGTTCGAGGTGCTCGGTAGCACTGCGTTCGCGCCAGTGCCGGTGGGGCGAAAGGTGGTTTTCGCCCTCGAGATCGACAAGAACGGTGTGACCAAGGTCGGCGAGATGCCGAAGGAAACGCCGAAAGCGAAATAGGCCGGAGCAAGTTTGCCCCGGCCTATCGTTCTGACGTTCTGCGGCGCGGCCGAAAATCCGGCCGTTGCTTTACGGGACCTCGTAGACTTCCACCAGGACCGTGCCGGTTTGGTTGGGGGCGGCGGTGGTGGCCGGGGGTTGGCCGGCGGGGACGGGCGCGATGGGGGCGGCGCCGGCTTGGAGCGTGTAGTTGCCGGGGGCGAGGGCGTTGAGCAGGGCGGCGTCGTTGGCGGCGCGCAGCGGGAAGGCGCCGACGGCGGGGAAGGCGGCACTCAGCGTGGCGGCGCCGCCTTGCGCCCAGTTGTTGTTCGTCGCGACGGTCTGCACGTTGCCGTTTACTGTAGTTAAAATGGAGATACGCGGGTCGCCGAGCGTCGTATCGGCGCCGAGGCCGAACTCGCTGAGGCCTTGCGCCACGGCACGCACGACGAGGGTGCGCGGGTTGTTGCCGGCGATCACGATGCCGGGGATGAGGAGGTCGCCTTCGGTGGTGATCTTGGCGAGAGTCGAGAGATTGGTGAGGCGCGTGCCGTTGCGGCTGACGTCGTAGATCTCGGCGAGCACGTCGCCGGTCGTGCCGTTGAGGCCCTTGATCGTGGCGGTGTAGGTGCCGGGGTCCAGTTGGAGGAGCACAGCGCTGTCGAGGTCGCCGGGAGAGAGGGCAAACGCGCCGACCGAGGCGGCGGCGGTCGTGATCTGCGCGGCGTTGGCGGCCTTTTCCCAGCCTTCGTTCGAGGCGATGACGGTGGAGCCTTGGTTCACTTCGAGGCGCGGGGCGGCGAGTGCGCCGGGGAGACCAAACTTCGTGAGCGCGGGGCCGATGCCGCGGATGAGCAGGGTGGCGCGCTGCGTGCCGGAAATGTTGAAGCCGAGGGCAAACGTGTCGCCGAGGTAGGAGATCTTCGTGCGCGTGGAAAGATTTACGAGTCGGCCAGGGGCGGGCACAGGCGCGTCGGCCGCGCGGTTGTTGAGAAATGCGATCACGCGCGCATTGGCGTCACTGAAAAACTCGCGAGCGCCGGCGGCGATGGCGAGCTGCGCGGCGACCTGGGCGGCGCGGCTCTGGTGGGCGGCGGGGAGCGCGGTCGTGAGCGCGGCCGTGGTCGGAATCGCGGTGGGATAGTTGTTCGCATCGAGAAGCCCGGCGGCTTTGACCGCGGTCCAGATCGCATCGGCTGCGGTGGTGGTAACCGCGGCGTCGCTGACGCCGAGCGCGCGGAAACGGCCGGGATGCACGGGCGAGACCGCGTTGGTCACGAGGTTATTGGCGACGCCGCGGCCGGTGAGAATCAGGGCATTGTCGCGCGCGTCGACGAGACCGGCGTTTCCAAGCACGTCGTCGTTGACGGCGAGCGCGAAGAATTGCGGGACGCGGGAGGTGACGGCGAGAGTGTCGAGGCCGGGCGAAAGATAGAGGACGGCGCCCTTTACCGGGCGGGCGGCTGCGCCGGTCGCCAGGAGGTCGGCGAAGCGGAGCGCGGCGTTGGCGCCCGCGGCTTCACCGAGGAAGAAGATGGGTTTGGTGGCGCCGAGCGCGCCGTCGCGCACAAAACGATCGAGGGCCGCGGTGTGGTTGAGCGCGTCGAGATTGTTCGCGAGGACGGCCTGCGCGGCCCAGTTGCCTTGCGTGCGGTTGAGGCTGTTGAGCGCCGCGACGCCGTAGCCGGCGGCGACGAGGTCGCGCGCGAGGAGGAGTTGCTCGGGGCGCGTGAACCAGTCGGCGGTGCTGCCGCCGTTTGCGTGCATGAGGAAAACCACGCCGTTGGCGTTGGCGGGAATGTGATACGCGAGCGTGGTGCTGACGGTGGTGGTGGCGTTGTTGGCGCCGGTCTGCGTCTGCGGATTGAAATTCGCGACGGTCGTGGGCGTCCATGCGGGAGCCGCCTTGTAGGTGGCGGTGAGGGTAACGGGCGTGGTGGGAGCGACGATGACGGCATGGGCGAGCGAGGGTCCGATGGCGGCGGCGCCGAGCACGGCGACATCGCCGGTCCACTTGTCGAACACCTGGCCGGTGGGGGGAGCGTGAGCGAAGACGTCGATGCGCGTGCCGGCGGGATAGGTGCCGCTGCCGCTGCCGCCGTTAATAGTGACGGTAGTCGGGGCGCCCGAGCCTGTGACGACGACGTAGGCGCGGACGGGGACGGTCACAAGATTCTGGAGGGTGACGTTGCAGGTGACTTCCTTGAGGCCGGGGGTGCCGGGACGAAGGGTGACGGCGGCAGTGCCCTGGCCGGCCGTGATCGCAGCGTCGCCCGTGACCACCCAGCGGAAGGTGCGATCGCCGTTTTGCGCGGGCGGGACGGAGGCGGCGAGGCTCGTGGCGTTGGTGGCCACCGTCGAAGTCGTGGTGATGGTGCCGGCGGTGGCGGCCGAGACGATCGTGACGCTGGCGGTCGGGTTGTAGGAGGTGCCATTGGCTCCGATGGTGACCGTGAGAGAAACGGTGCCGGCGCTGTCGGCGATGAATTGCACGGACGCGGTGCGGGGGTCCGTGGTGAAGCGACCGCCGGAAATCGTCCATTGATACGTCGACGGATTGGTCGCCTGACCGGTTGCGGGTGCGGTGACGGGGCCGAGGAGGGCGAGGGCGGTAACGGTTTCGCCGGCGATCGCGCCGCGCGGTGCGACGATCGTGGGCTGCGTGACTGCGCCGCCACCGCCACCTCCGATGATGATTCCACCACCGCCACCAATAATTACTCCCCCGCCGGGAAGAACGCCAATGCCGACATTGCCACCACCGCCTGCGCCGCCGCCGCCGGGTAGAACGACGACGGTGCCGTCACCGCCACCGGGGCGAACGGGTTGAGCTGAGCTGATGTGAGCGACTAGCAGAAACGCCGCCAACGCGGTGGCGACGAAACGGGACACCGCGTGCCGGCGGAGAAGGACGGGGGACGAGTGCATAGGGGAGCCAGGAGATGACGCAGAAGAAAGCGCGTTGTTACTGGCTCGGCTCCGGGGTAGCGAGCAGAAGATTGCGTGCGGCGGAGCCCTGCCGCGCGCCACCGGGGAAATTTACGGCGCCTCGTAAACTTCCACGAGCGCGACGCCGGTCGTGTTGCCGACGCCGCTGACTTGCGCGGTGTAATTGCCGGGCTGGAGAGTGACGACGAGTGCGGCGTCGCGGGAGTTGTCGGCGGAGAAGGCGAACGCGGCGACGGAAGCGAAGGCGGCTTTCAACTCGGCGGTGCCGCCCCAGTTGTCGTTCTCGGCTACGGTGGTGCCGGAGGAGGTGATAGTGAGGCGCGGATCGAGCAGCACGCCGCCGACGCCAAAGACGCCGAGCGTGGGGCCGACGGCGCGGATAATCACGCGCACGGGCGTGGAGCCGCCGACGACAAAGCCGGCGATGAGGATGTTGTCGCCGGTGCCGACCTGGGTGCGGGCCGCGACGTTGACGAGGCGGGGCGTGGAGGCGGTGAAGCTCGCGGTGGGCGTGGCATCGTAAACTTCCGCGAGCGCGACGCCCGTGGCGTTGTTCTTGCCGGTGATCTGGATCGAGAAGCTGCCGGACGGGGAGGCTGCGTTGTAGATCGCGGCGTCGCGCGTGGGCGTGGCGAACTCGAAGGCGCCAACGCTCCCGAAGCTGAAGCCGCCGGCCCAGTCATCGTTCTGCGCGATGGCCGTGGCGCCTTGGAAGACGGTCATCACGGAATCGGGCAGCGCACCGCCGACGCCGAAGGCGCTGAGGGTGGGGCCGACGGCGCGCAGGAGGACGGGCTTGGTGCCGCTCGTCCCAGCGCCGCCGATACCGACGCCGACGATGAGGGTGTTGTCGCCGGTGCCGGCATTGGTGCGGATCGACATGTTGATGAGGCGGCCGGGATTGTTGTTGGCCGTTGCATCGACGGCGGTGACGGCGAGACCGGGACCCCACTCGATCGGAAATGCGCCGAACAACACGCCGCGCGCCTGCAGCATCACCGGGCCGGCAGCGGTGGGGTTGAACGAAAACGTGTTGCCGCTGGCGACGCGCGTCGGGGCGGCGGGGATGGCGGACTGGACGTTCACGAGCGTGAGATTGTCGATGAACCAGCCGACGCCGGCGGCGGCATCGGTCTGCGGAAACGCCGACCCACTTTGCGGGATGGTGTAATTAAAGCGCACGCGAATCGTGCGGCCGGCGAACGCGCTGAGCGAGACGCGGCGCGCGGTGAACGCGGTTTCCGTGGGCAGGTTCGGCGGCGTGGACGAGGTGGTGCCGGCTTGCGAGTAGACGTTTTGCCACGAGACGCCGTCGTCGGTCGAGAGCTGCACGTGGGCGACTTGGTTGCTCGAAGCGAAACCGAGGCGGCTGGCGAAGGTGATCGCGGCGTTGGCATCGACGACGAAAAATGTCTCGGGCAGCAGCAGCACCTGATCGGCGCGCGGATCCGGATGGGCGAGATGGTAGGCGGAGTTGCCAGCGGATTTCTGCGCGGTTTGCACGACGCTGTAGCCGGAATTCGTCGTGGCGATCAGGCCGTCGAGGCCGCTCTCGGCGTTGTAGATTTTGGTGAAGGCGACGAGTTGCAGCGTGCGCCAGTCGAAGCCGGGCGCGAATGACGGCTTGGCGACCGAGTAGGAATTGGCCGTGTTGAGGGCGGGGTTGGCCGCACCCGTGAGGGCGACCGGCGTGGCGTCGGGCCCGACGACGTCCGGGTCGAACACCGTGACGTCGTAGGAGAAATTTTGTGCGGCGCCGGCGATGCGGACGTTGTTTACGTTGACGGTGTAGGTCGTGTTGGTGGTGGGCACGGCGTGGGGCGCTTCGCTGTCCGTGTTCAGATTGTCGTAGACCCAGACGAGCGTGGATTCGCCAGCGCGTGCGCCGAGGGGCTCGAGGCGGACGGGCACGCTCTGGCCGGCGCGCGTCATCGTTACGGTGGTGGCGCTGAAATCCGCGTCGGGATAACTGAACGACCAGCGGGGCCACACGACTTGATACGGCACGAAGCCGGCGGGCGGAAACGCGATGGCGGGGCTGCGCGTCGCGGGACGCGGTGAACCGAAGGCGCCTGCGCCGGTGTCGAGCACCCAGACCGCATTCGCGGGCTGGCGAGTGAGATCACCCGTCACGCCGGGGACGTCGCCCGTGCCCATCCGTCGCGTTTGTGGGTAAAACAGCCAGCGGCGGTGCCCGACGCCGCGGTTGTTGTCACCGGCATCCGCGACGTAGCCTGAGATCGAGCCGGGGCCCGATCCGTTGAGGTAAAGATTGGAGGCAGCGGCGGCCTCCGCGCCGGCGGCCGTGTAGAACGTCCAGGACGGCGGGATGTCGACGTGCTGCAGCGTGTTGTTGGCGCTCATCATGAGCGCGGCCTGTTGGGCTTTGGCGCTGAACGTGGAGTCGAAGGTGATGCCGGCGGGCACGCCGACCAGCGCGCGGAAAAAATTAATGCGGAGGCGCGTGGCCTCTTTGAACGCCGCGGAGGTGTCGCCCGCATTGCCGGTCGCGTAGTTGCCGGTCCAGTTGATCGGCACGTTTTCGGACGCGTTGTAGATCGCGCGATAAAATTGGCGAACCTCCTCGCGCGAGCGGGTATCGACCGTCAGGGCGGTCGGCTGCGCGGAAGCGGCGATAACGAGAGAGGCGTAGAGTCCGAGGTGAAAAGCGAGGCGGGGCATGTGAAGTAGAGCGGGAAATCAGGGATATTGAGGCCACGCAATGTGACATATTTGCAGGTGACGTAAGCGCCTGTTGCGAAGAAAGACAGGATGGACGGAACGAGTGACAAGGGGTGG
>JANPIT010000451.1:0-1696 GCA_031425115.1 Opitutaceae bacterium
GCAGATCGAACGCGTTGGCGTTGACGGTGGTGCGGCGCCCGTTGACGAGGATGAGGGTGTTGCCATTGCCCTGCCCGCGTAGGTCGAAGGCGGATACGCCGCGCGACTCGTTGAACGCGACCATGTCGGTGACGGAATTACCCCCGAATTCGGGCAGTTCCCGCAGGATCTCCCCGAGCCGCCCGCGGCCGCTGGCCTGAAGCTCCTCTCGCGTGACCACCGTGAAATTGATCGGGCTGTCCGCGAGCGGGCGACCAAGCCGGGTGCCAGTGACCTCAAACGGATCGAGGGCCAGGGTCGCAGTCGGGATTTGGCTATAAAGTGAGACGAGGGAAAACGCGCAAGAGAGCGCGCCGACTCGCAGCGGCGAAAAAAACATAGGCAAAGCGAAAGAAAGGACGTTGCTATCGCTGCGGGAGGTTGAAAGCGCAGGCAAGACAGCGTGATGCAGGCCGTCTGCGAAATCGCGTCATGGCGCGTGAGACCCACGCGCAAGCAGGCAAGTAACCTGCTCTGCCGGGCTTCACCGTAGCGACGGGCATGAGGGTTCTTTAACGCGGAGTCCGCGGAGCAGTGGAGAGACCGGAGGGTTTATTCGCGAGCTCCGCGTCCTCCGCGTTTCAAAATCGAAACGACTGCGCCAGCCGCATCGCAGCAAATCCAAGGACCGATCGCGGACAATCGACAGATGCTACCACCGAGCCCGCTGAGCCTACACCTTGACCTCGCGCGGCAATCTCGCTTTCACGGAAACGCGTGATGCAGCCCGATGCCGAACCCACCGTGCGCGGATATTCCGGAGGGCAGCGGGTATTTGGCCGCTATACACTGGAGAAAATTTTGGGTCGCGGGGGCATGGGCGTGGTGTGGCGGGCGCGCGATGAAACGCTGGGCGAGGCCGTCGCTCTGAAATTTCTGCCCGATGCCGTGCGGTGGGATCCCGGCGCTTTCGATGACTTGAAGGCCGAGACGCGCCGGGCGCGCCAGCTTACCCATCCGAATATCGTGCGCATCCACGATTTCGTGGAGGATGCCAGTGCGGCGGCCATTTCGATGGAGCTCGTCGATGGCCGCACGCTCACGCAACTGCGGCTCGGAAAGGAAAACAAGATTCTGGAGCCGGCAGACATCGGGCCTTGGCTGCCGCAGCTTTGTGCCGCACTCGACTACGCGCATACGCAGGCGCGCGTCGTGCACCGCGACCTGAAGCCCTCGAACCTCATGCTCACGCACGACGGGGTGCTGAAAGTGGCGGATTTTGGCGTGGCGCGCAGTCTCGCCGATTCGATCACGCGCGTCAGCATGATGTCGGCGGGCACGCTGGTATATATGAGCCCGCAGCAGGCGATGGGTGAGGAGCCGTCACCCGCGGATGATATCTACGCCGTCGGTGCGACGCTGTATGAGTTGCTCACGGGCAAGCCGCCTTTTCATACGGGCGACGTGCGGGTGCAGTTGTTTCAGCGGAAGCCCGATAGGGTGTCGGTTCGGCGACGGACATTGAGCATCGCGGGCGGATCAGAGATTGCAGCCGAATGGGAAGAAACGATTGCAGCGTGCATCGCCAAAGATTCGAGCGAGCGCCCGGCGAAGGCGGGAGAAGTCGCGCGGCGGCTGTGCTCGCCCGTCCGCCGTCGCGTGACGCGCTGGCGTCGGCCCACGCGACGCGAGGGGCTGCTCGCACTGGTTGCCATCG
>JANPIT010000452.1:0-2054 GCA_031425115.1 Opitutaceae bacterium
GCGCACCTCACTCTTCAGCGACCAAACCGTCGCAACACCCGAGGCTCCGGGGTCGATCGAGCGGATCGCCCGCGGAGCAGACGAAGCCCGTTTCCGTCGCCGCGACGCCCTCTTGCCGCTGTGGGAAAAACACGTCCTCTCTGGGAAATTGCTCGGCGCGATCGTCCGCCGTCCGCTCACGGTGGTGGAATAAAAGCTTCAAATCCCAACCTCCAAGCTCCAGAGAAACTTCAAGTCACGAAGTTTCAATTGGGTGGTGGTGTTTGAGATTTCACTGGTGCTTGGAATTTGAAGTTTGGAGCTTAGCGCCGCGCCTTGCGTTTCTCGGCGCTTCGCTTCCGTGTTGTCCGCGTGTTTCGCGGGCAATTTCTCCTCCTCCTCGGCCTCGCAACGTCTGCGGCTTCGGTCCTCGCCGAGCCGCTCTCGAAAAAGACCGATATTGATTTTTTCCGCGACGTCCCAAGTCGCAACTTGAAGGGCCTCGCCGCCCGCTCCGACGGCCGGCTCGTGGCTGGCCCCACGCTGAAGGACATCGCCGGCACGCCGCCCGCGGATTTGCTCTGGTGCCTCGAGCCCGGTGCTGACGCTTCGACTTGGCTGATGGGCACGGGCCCCGAAGGCCGCGTCATCGAGCTCACGCTCGATGCCACCAACGCCACGACCACCACGCGTGACATCGCGAAGCTCGACGATCCGCAGATCTTCGCGCTGAAGCGGCTCGCCGACGGCTCGATCCTCGCCGGCACCTCGCCCAAGGGGGCGCTCTACCTGATCCGCGATGGCAAACCGCTCGCGCGCGCTGCGCTGCCCGTCGATTCCATTTTCGATCTCGTGCTGCTGGATCAAGACACCGCGCTCGCCGCCACCGGCAACCCCGGCCGCATCTACAAGATCGACCTCAAGAAATTCGCGACGATCGGTTTGGTCGCCGACAAAATTTCCGACACCAAGATTCTCGCCGACCGCGGCATCGCCCTCTTCGGCGAGATTCGCGATCGCAACATCCGCCGCATCGCCGTGCTGGCCGACGGACGCATCGCCGCCGGATCCGCCCCACGGGGCAACGTCTACACCTTCAAGGCCGAAGGCGGCGCTCCCGTCCTCCTGCAGGAAAATCGTGACGCCGAAGTCACCGATCTCCTGCCCCAACCCAACGGCGATCTCTACGCGTCGCTCGTCTTCACTTCCACGAGCAACGAATCGCGGATCACGCCCGCGTCGGCTGCCGCCAAGAAAGACGAGACCCCGCCGCCCGCGCAGCCTGAGCGCTTTGCCGGCCGCAGTTCGCTCGTGTGGTTTCCCGCCAACGGCTTCGCCGAAATTCTCACCGCGCGGTCCAACACCGCGTTTTACCGGCTCGCCCGTCGCGGCGATCTGCTGCTCATCACCGGCGGCGAACAAGGCGAACTCTACGGCTACGACCTCAAGGCGCGGCTCTCGCTCACTTTTGCGGGCAGTATCTCGTCCCAGCTCAACAGCATCTATCCGCTATCCACGGGTGACGCGTCGGCCGCGCCGGACAAATTTCTTGTCCTGCGCAACAACGCCCCGGGCGTCGCCCTGCTCGATTTCACCGCGGGCGGCGCGCGCGAAGCTGAGACGCGCCGACTCGACCTCGCGACTAACTCGCAACTTGGCGCGTTGCGCTTCAATCGACTGCGCAACGTCGCCCAGGCCCAGCTCGCGCCGGAGATCCGCACCAGCAACGGCACCGACGAGGTCGAGGGCTGGGGTCCGTGGACCGCGCTGACCGCCGCCCCCGATGCTGGCTGGCGCGCCGAGGGCCTGCGCGGTCGCTACTACAAGCTGCGTATCCGAGTTTCCGATGCCGCGGAGAGCACACCGCCCTCCGCGGGCAATTTCGAGATCGATCGCGCCACGCTCTTCGGACTCCCTCAGAATCGTCGTCCCCAATTGCAGGAGTTTCGCGTGCTCACCGCGGGCTTCGGCGTCATCGCAGCCGCCGAGCCGACACCGGCTGCGGTCGTCTCCCTCAGCCAGTTGCTGCAAGCGCCTAAGGAGGATGATCGGCGCCGCAGCGCGTTTCTCAGCAG
>JANPIT010000453.1:0-1642 GCA_031425115.1 Opitutaceae bacterium
ACCGACGACCATTTCCGCCGCCTGCCGCCCTTCATCGCCAACGCCAAAAACGAGGGCCGCAACCGCTGGACCTGGCGGTTCGACACGCCGGAGCGTTACCAGGAATACATGAAGAACTACTACCGCCTCGCCACCGAGGCGGACGCGGTCTGCGGACGCATGCTCGCCGAGTTGCGCGCGCAGGGTGTGCTCGACCGCACGCTCGTCATCTTCACCACTGACAACGGCTACTTTCACGCCGAGCACGGCCTCGCCGATAAATGGTATCCCTATCAGGAGAGCATCCGCGTGCCGCTCATCGTGCGCGATCCGCGGATGCCGGCAGCGCGCCGTGGCACGACCAGCGACGCCATGACGCTCAACGTCGACCTCGCGCCCACGATCCTTGCCGCCACCGGCACCGCGGCGCCAGCTACCATGCAGGGCCGCGATGTCGCGCCGCTCTACCTCGCATCGACGCCGCCCAAATGGCGCGACGAATTTTTCTACGAGCACGCCACGGTGCGCAGCATCGACTTCATCCCGTCCTCCGAAGCCCTCGTCCGCAAAGATGTGAAATATATCTGGTGGCCCGATTTCAAACACGAGGAACTCTTCGATCTGCGCGCCGATCCGTTCGAGGAGCACAACCTAGCCGCGGATCCCGCTCAGACCGCTCGCCTCGCCGGACTGCGCGCGCGATTTGCCGAGCTGAAAGCCGCCGCTCGATGACGCCCCGCGCCCGCGAGTTCCTCTGCGATCTCCCCGGCGTCACCCACTTCGACCAGGGCCGCGCGCCGCGATGACTCCGCCCCCGCGAGAGCCAACGGTCGGCGCCGCAGCCGGCGTCCCGCTGGGCACGCGCGTCGCCTACGGCGCGTCCGCGTTCGGCGAGAACCTCGCGATCAACTCCATCAACCAGCTCGCGAACGCGGTCTTTAACATCACGCTCGGCGTCCCGCTCCTGCTCGTCGGTCTCGCCCTTTCACTGCCCCGCCTGATCGACGTTTTCCTCGATCCGTTCGTGGGCAATTGGAGCGACCGCCTGCGTTCGCGCTGGGGCCGCCGGCGCCCGTTCATCCTGGTCGGTGCGGTGCTCTGCGCCGTCGTCGCCACCGCCCTCTGGTATTTTCCGTCGGGCCGCTCCACCACCTTCTATTTCTGGTGGCTGCTCGGCGGCTGCGCCGCGATGTCCGTAGCCTACAGTCTGCTGATCGTGCCCTATGGCGCGCTCGGGCTCGAGCTCGTCTCGAACTACCACGAGCGGACCAAGCTCATGGGCACGAAGTCGATTTTGCACAAAGCCTCCGGCGTCGTGAACCAGTGGCTTTTGAAATGGGTGCGCGATGCGGGCGCGGGCAATCTCGTCGCCGGCGGCCGGCTCTGCGCCCCGCTCGTGGGCGGTGCCATCGTGATCCTCGGCTTGATCACGGTGTGGAAAGTGCCGGAACGCTCCACCGCCGATCCCGCCACCGCGCCGGCCGCGCCCAAAATTTCACTCTGGCGGAGCTGGGCGATCGCGATGGGCCGGCCGGATTTCCGCTGGCTCGTGCTCGCGCAGACGTTCATTTAAATGAGTTACCTCGTGATCGAGACGACGGGGTTTTACCTGAATGTTTTCTTCGTCAACGGCGGTGACATGGGCGCGGGGGCTGGCATGAAG
>JANPIT010000454.1:0-3255 GCA_031425115.1 Opitutaceae bacterium
CGCCGCAACCGACAGAAGAGTCGCGGGCAGAAAGCGCGGATGATCGAATCGAAGAAGCACCGGGCCAAGCACAAGGCGAAGCGCGGACGCGTGCGCGACGACGGGTAGGGGCTTCAGTTCTGAAGACCGGCTCGATTTAGCGGCGCATTCTCTGGCTTTAGGTCGAGCGTGTTGACCTCAACGCGCTTTGAGGGCGTAAAGCCGGCCCTCCGAACCAGCGCCTTGGGGTCAAGTCGCTCCACCCTCAATTCTTCACGTCGCCCGGCCGATAGGTGCGCTTGGCGTTGCGAGCGACGTCCTCTGGATAAAAGAGCACGTCTTTGAATTCACCCTTCGCGTAAATCTCGGCCTGGTCGTTGAAATGAGGAGACGCGGGATCTCCGCTAACTCCGCCTGCGAGCAGACTCTTCGCTTTCAGGCGTGGCCCGAATTCCACGGCGGCGACGAAGCTGTTACCGCGGTTGCCGTAAATGCGCTTCGTCGGCTGCGCGCTGGGCGTGCTGGCGGGGCCGATCGCGGCCAGCGAGCCCCAGTCGCCGGAAGCAAAGCCGATCGGCAGACTGGGTTTCGTATCGTCGAAGAGGGGAGTGAGTTGACCGGTGAGTCGTTGGAAACGGTTGATCTCGCCCCACGGGGTGCGCCATGTGCCGAAATCGCGCTCGAGTCGGGCGAGCGCGCGCCCGAGCGCCTCGAGTTTTTGCAGGGCTGTCGCCGCGGCGACGATATGATCAATCACGACAAGCCGCTTCGCCTTAGCCTCGGCGATTAGAGTGCCGCTGAGTTCCTGGGCCCAAAGGATCGCAAGGGCGGCAGGCACCGAACTGATGCCACAACGCCGATCCCACGAGCGCAGCGCCGCGATCGGTTCCGCGAGACTCGCGCGTCGCGCGTCGGTGGCGGGTAGCGCGTCGTAGGCGAGGAAGAGCGGGGGGAGCAGCTTTTCGAATGCGATCAGATAGGGGTCGTAGGCCGCGGCGATGAGCGAATCGACCGTGACGTCTTTCCGGTCGGCCAGGACGCGCACGGCGTTCAGCCCGCGCGCGTTTTCCGGGTTCGTCCACATGTAGCGCGGGAAATTCCGCTCGCGTGGGCTGCTCGGGCCGGCGGCGGAGAAGGGCCAGTTGTTCGTATTCTGAATCCAACCACTCGCGGGATTCTTGAGCGCGATGATCTCCTCGAGGCGGTGCAGCCCCTGCCACTCGGTCGCCGGATCACTGCCGTCGACAGGCTCCGCCCAGTTAAATTTTGGATTCCGCTTTGGCACGAAGTTGCCGTGAAAATACGCGATCGTGCCGTCCGCATCGGCATAGACTGTGTTGTTCGAGGTGTTCGTGCGCAGCTCCATCGTGCGGTAAAATTCAGCGTAGCTCCGCGACTTCGTCCGCAGATAGGACTGCATGAGTGCGTTCATCGGATCCTGCATCAATTTTACCGCCACCCATTTTCCGCCGGCCTCACGCACGATTGGGCCGTGGTGGCTGAAGTAGGCGGTGAAGGTTCTCTGCGCGAGTGCTCCCTCATGCTTGTAGGGCACAACGATCGTCTTGGCCGTGAGCGCGCGCTGCTCGGTGCCATACTGGTAGACATAGTGTCCGCTGCGCGCCGGCTTCTCCACAATCGTCTCGAGATACTCGTCGATCACATCGGCGCCGTCCGAGGTGTGCATCCAGCCGCAGCGGTCATTAAAACCCTGATACACGAAGAACTGGCCCCACGTCACGGCGCCGTAGGCATTGAGTCCTTCGCCGCTCGCGACGTGGATTTCCGGCCGAAAGTAAAACGTGGTGTGTGGATTGATGAGCAGGAGCGCGTGGCCGCTGGCGCTGCGGGCTGGAGCGATGGCGAAGCCGTTGGAGCCTTTCGATTCGACCGGGCGCGGCCGCTCGGCGGGTAACGCCCGCTGGCCGTAGAACTCCTCGAGGGAGCGGAGCGAGACCGACTCGATATCGCCGCCGATGCTGCCTTCGCTGAAGGTGAGCGCCATCCACGGCTCGAATTTTGTGATGAGTCGCGGCTTCACGGTCGGGTGCGTGTGAAGATAATAGTTCAGTCCGTCGGCAAACGCGTCCATCAAGGCGCGCAGCCAGGCGGGACTCGCCGCGTATTTCGCGCGCACGTCCACGGGATCGATAAAGAGCTTCATGCGCAGGTCGCGGTAGATCTCCGCGGCGCCCTCGACCTCGGCGCGGCGGCCGGAGGCGTCGATATAGTTGAGCTCGACCCGTGCGAAATCGTCCTCGGCCTGTGCATACAGCAAGCCGAAGACCGCGTCGGCATCCGTCTTGCCCGTGACGTGCGCGATGCCCCAGTGATCGCGGACGATCGTGACGTTGCGCGCGCGTTCTTCCCAGCGGGCGAGGTTGTCGGCGGCATTCGCCAAGGAGGTGAGTATAAAACTAACCGAAACCAGAAGCAGGACGGAGATCTTCATGCGGAGGGTGTGAGTTTCGGGTGGCGAGGGGAAACGTGGCAACGATCCAATTGATGCCCAAGCGCGCGCGATTCTTCGCTCCGTGTCGCGAGAATCGCCCGCGCGCATCCGCACTCTCTCCAGGTCACGCCAGCAGTGTCACGGGATCGCCAATACGCAGCGCGCCGCTTTTCGACTCGTTGATAAGATTTTGGCCGAAATTGACGTCGCTTGGGTTCTTCGCATCGCGGCGATACGTCGCCAGCGTGCGGAGTGGCTCTTTGCCACGCTCGGCAGTTTCCTGATTGATCGTCGGGACGGGGCAGCGCGCGCAAAGGCCGGCGGCGCGAAATTCCACCGTTCCGACCCGAAATTTAGGCCAAGTATCCTCGGCAAACGCATCGCACCCTGCCACGACGAGGTTGGGCCGGAAACGATTCATCGGCAACGCCTGCTCGTCCTGCGCGAGGAGACGATCGTTGAGGTCGGCGAGGGACGCCTCGCTGATCACGAGCATGGGTGCGGCGTCAGCGAAAGTTACACGGTCGCCTGGGCCGGCGGCTGACTTGAGCACGGGCCGGAGAAATTTCTCGCCGATGCGCACGAGCCGGCACGTCGTGGCGAGAAAATCGCTCAGCCACGCGGCGGCAACATCCCCGCAATCCTCCGCGAGCAGCCCCGTGCTGCTCCACACGCTGACGCTGCGCAGCGGTGCACTCGGATCGGGGGCGCGCGGGACGTGAAGCGCGGAACGACCCGGAACCGAAAGGATCAGCGTTTCCGCGGACAGCGCGGTTTGGATCAACGCCATCCGCGGCAGCACGCGTTGCGTGAGAAATTTCCCG
>JANPIT010000455.1:0-3560 GCA_031425115.1 Opitutaceae bacterium
GCGGGGAGCTGGCCGTTGGGGTGCATATACCACTCGCGCGTGAGCAGCACGAGTTGCTGCTTCGCGAATTCGGCATCGACGAGCGCGAGCGGGATGCAATGAAACGCGAGATCCCACGCGGCATACCACGGGTATTCCCATTTGTCGGGCATCGAGATGATGTCGGCGTTGTTGAGGTGGAGCCACTCGCGGTTGCGACCGTGTTTGCGCTCGCCGGGGGGCGGCGGCTGGCCGGCGTCGCCTTTGATCCACTCGGGGATGTCGTAATAAAAAAACTGCTTCGACCAGATCATGCCGGCAAAGGCTTGGCGCTGGACGAGGCGCGCGTCGGCGTCGGCGAGATCCTTCTGGAGGGCGCCGTAGAATGCATCGGCCTCGGCTAGGCGGGTCGCGAGGATGGCGTCGAAATCGGCGAAGGCGGGCGCGGGTGAGGAAGAAGACGATCTCGGCTCGCTGGCGGTCGCCGCTACGGGCTGAGCGCGGAGGCGGGCGCGAACGGAAACGCTGCCGCCTGCGGGAACGTTAAGGATGAAATGTGCGGCGGCTTTCGTGCCGGTGCGGGCTGGGTTGACGGCGTCGCCGCGGCCGTGGACGACGGCCTCGTTGATCGCGTCTTTGAAGAAGCCGTTGACGTCGGGCTGGCCGTGGTGACGGCGGGCGTTGGTGTCGTTGTCGCAGAACAAAATTTCAGCGGGGCCGTCGCAATCGAAGACGTAGTCGCCGAGTTTGGCGTGATGCGCGAGGACGGAGGTGGCTCCGTTGCCGGCGGCGGCGGCGGAGAGCGTCGGGCGCGGGGCGCCGGGCTGCCAGGACCAGGTGTTGCGAAACCAGAGTTGCGGGAGGACGTGCAGCGTGGCGGCCTCGGGGCCGCGGTTGTGCGCGGTGACTTTGAGGAGGAGGTCGTCGGGCGACGCTTTCGCGTATTCGACGACGATGTCGTGATAGCGGTCTTCGTCGAAGATGCCGGTGTCGAGCAGCTCGAACTCGAGTTGGTCTTTGCTGCGACGGCGGTTTTCCTCGACGAGCTGCGCGTAGGGAAACTCCCGCTGCGGATACTTGTAGAGCATCTTCAGGTAGGAGTGCGTGGGCGTGGCATCGACGTAGTAATAGAGCTCCTTCGCGTCCTCGCCGTGGTTGCCCTCGCTGTTGGTGAGGCCGAAGAGGCGCTCCTTGAGAATCGGATCGCGGCCGTTCCAGAGCGCGACGGCGAGACAGAGGCGCGACTGGTCGTCGCTCACGCCGGCGAGCCCATCCTCGCCCCAGCGGTAGGAGCGGCTGCGGGCGTGATCGTGCGGAAAATATTCCCAGGCGTTCCCGTGCGGGCTGTAGTCCTCGCGGACGGTGCCCCACTGGCGCTCGGAGAGATACGGGCCCCAGTGGCGCCAGGCTTCACGGCCGGCTTTGGCCGCGGCGAGGCGGAGACATTCGGGAGAGGTGTGAGCGATCGGGGTGGTCATGAGGCGGAGGCGGTGGCGAGTTTGCGGGAGCGGGCGGAGGGGCGAACGACAGGGCTCGTGGTGGCAGAGAACAGCGCAGTCACGCGCAGCAGTTCGCCGAGCGACCAGGCCTGCCACGGGCAGCCGCGCGGGGCGTGCGGTGCATCGGCGTCGGTGATTTCGGAAACGTGACCGACGGCGGCGTCCTCGATATGAGCGAGGAGTGGCGTGAGAAAACGGCGGCGAGCTTCGTCGCGCGAGGGACGGTCGGAGCCGTTGACGCGCAGCCACGCCTCGACAAACGCGCCGATGAGAAACGGCCACACGGTGCCCTGGTGATACGCACTGTCACGCTCCCAGACGCCACCTTCATAGCGGGGGCGATAGGTCGGATCGCCGGGTGCGAGCGAACGCAGACCGAGCGGTGTGAGCAGGTGATGCTCGACGCAGGCGAGGACTTGCTTCGCGCGCTCGCCCTCGATCACGGCGAGCGGCAAGCCACCGACGGCGTAGATTTGGTTGGGACGGATCGAGGCATCGACGCGACCGGCCTCGTGATCGATGTCGATGACATCGTAGAGGCAGCCCAGGTTTTCGTTCCAGAAACGGTCGCGGAACGATTCGAGGCCGCGATCTAGCTGCGGTTGCCAGCGGGCGGCGGAAAACTGCGCGCCGATCCAAAGCGCGTTGAGCCAGAGTGCTTGGATCTCGACGGGCTTGCCGATGCGAGGGGTGACGACCCAGTCGCCGACCTTCGCATCCATCCAGGTGAGCTGCACGCCGGGCTCACCGGCGGCGAGGAGGCCGTCGTCGGTGGCGTGAATGCGGTGACGGGTGCCGCGCGAGTAGCCCTCGAGGATGGATTCGATGGCGTGTTGGAGGAATTCGCGTTCGGCGGCAGGGAGGGCGGGCTTGGTGCGCGAGGCCGCGGTGATGAATTCGTGCGCGGCGACGATGAACCAGAGGGACGCATCGACGGAGTTGAACTCGGGCGACTCACCGTTGTCCGGAAAGCGATTCGGCACCATGCCCTCGGAAATCGCGCCGGCCCATGAGAGGAGAATTCCACGCGCGTCATCGAGACGACCGGTCGCGAGGCACAGACCGCGCAACGCGATGAACGTGTCGCGCCCCCAATCGGTGAACCACGGATAACCCGCGACGATCGTCTGCTCCGCGCCGCGGCGCACGAGATAAACATCGGCCGCGCGGTGGAGTGGCGTCGGAAACGCGGCGCGGCGGCGCTGCTCGCGCTGCGCGAGCGCGGCGGCGGTGGCAGTGATGGGCTGGGGCTCGGCCTTCAGCGCGGCGACGGCGGAATCGTGCGCGAAAATGCACACGGCCTCGCCGCCGGAGAGATCCCAGGTGAACACGCCGGGTGTCGCAAGATCCTCGGTGTCGTCGAGCCCGCGGGCGCGCTCCTCTGCGTAAAGGAAGCCGCGATACCAGTGCGGCTCGTGCGCGTAACTCGCGTTGGCGAACGCATGGATCGACGGCACGCCGGTGTAGGGCGACCACGTGACTTGCTCGCCATGGGTCTCGGCGTCGAAACGAAACGCGTCGTTCGCATGATGCGTCGAGTGATAGTCGCGGCCGGAGAGGAACGGACGCACGCGGAGTGTCACGCCGGGTTTCGCGGTGAGCAGTCGCCAGACGAGGACGGTGGCTTGCAAGCCCTTCGGCACGAAAATCTCCTGTGAGACGAGCGTGCCATCCGGCAATGCGAAGACCCAGCGGGGCCACGGCTCGGTGGAAAAACTCTGGATGTGGTCGGCGCCGTCGGGCGCGATCACGCCGGGTTGATACTGTTGCGAGCTGAGGGCGAACTCACCGGCGGGCGTCGTGACGAAAGCATCGAGGCCGTTGACGAGCGTGCGTCGGCCAGTGGGACCGTTTTCGCTGGCGAGGAGCAGAGCGTGGTAGCGGCGGGTGCGCGTGCCGGCGACGGTGCCGGAGGCGAAGCCGCCGAGGCCGTCGGCTTCGAGCCATTCGTGGGAACCTGTGGGGGGCATGGAGAGGAGTTTGGGGGTTGAAGAGAAAATCGCGGGCTCAGCCTCCGGTCTCGAATCCGGGATAGAGCGTCATGCCGCCGTCGACGTAGAGCGTCGTGCCGGTGATGTAATC
>JANPIT010000456.1:0-3092 GCA_031425115.1 Opitutaceae bacterium
AGCGTCTTCGCTTCCTTACCAGCGAGCGCGAGGACCTTCTTCACGCGCGGGGTGTAAGGGATGCTGTTCTGCGCCTTCGTCTCCTGTCCGGTTCCGACCTGCTTTTCTACCGCAGCGCGGACGGTCTCGAGATCGAGGCCCATCTTTTGGAGAACGCTGACCGCCACGCCCTGCCCCAACTTGATCAGCCCAAGCAAAATGTGCTCGGTGCCGACGTAGTTGTGATGGAAGCGGTCAGCTTCCTTGCGGGCCAGCGCGAGCACCTGCTGCGCGCGCGGCGTGAAGTTATTCATCGGTTCCTGAGACATTTATTTAAAGGGGTTGGAGCGGATGTTAGTTCTTGTCGTTGTTAGTGAAATTGAAGTCCGGCCGCACGAAGGTGGCAAATTCGGATCGGAGCCGTGCTGCGCGAAGCACATCGCGTTGGCCTGGTTCGAACTCGCCCTTCTGCGCATGCTGCAGATGGCCGGGTTGCGCTTCGATAAAGAGCCGGTCGATGACCGATCGGTTCCCATCGGGAAATGCCCCCAGGTCGACGCCGAGCCGAATCAGCGAGAGCAGGTTCATCGCCTCGCTTGAACTGAGGAGGTGGCTGTTTTGCAGGATGCCGTAGGCGCGGCCGACCTTATCGAGCAACTTGCCCGCATCAGCTTCGAGTAATTTCTCGCGCGCGTTGAGCTCATGCTCGACGATCGACTGCAACACGGACCCGAGACGCTTGATGATGTCCTCCTCGGATTCGCCGAGCGTAGTCTGATTGGAAATCTGAAAGATCGAGCCGCTCGCATCCGAACCTTCGCCGAATAGTCCGCGCACCACCATGCCCAGCTGGTTCACCGCGCGAACGACTTTCTCCATCTGATTCGAGATCACGAGTGCCGGCAGATGCATCATCGCCGAAGCGCGCATCCCCGTCCCCAGATTGGTAGGACACGCCGTGAGGTAGCCCAGCGTGGGCGAGAACGCGAAATCGAGCGTCTCCTCGAGCGCCGAATCGAGATCATTGATCGTGTTCCACGCCTTCTTCAAATTGAAGCCAGCTCGCAGCACCTGAATGCGTAGATGATCCTCCTCGTTCATCATCACCGAAAACGCCTGATCCTTGCTGATGATCACGCCCGCGCCCGTCTTGGCGCCGCTCAGCTCACGGCTGATGAGATGACGTTCGACGAGGATCTGCCGCTCGAGTTCGCTGAGGTCGCCGATCGCGACGTTGAAGGAGCGTTTCATCTGCGTCGCCGCCGCCACGGCGGTGCGGCACGTCTCGAAAACGCTTTCCCGCTGCGCTGCCTTCGCCCAGCCCGGAAACGCGTGGCCCGCCAGATTCCGGGCGAGACGCACGCGCGTCATCAACACGATCGCGGTCTTGCTGCTCGACGTGTCGGTCAGCTCGGACGGCGTGTCGATGAGCGAGGAGATCGTCATGGCCTTAGCGCGCGATGTGCTGGTTGAACGCTTGTTTGACTTGGTTGATTTCATCGCGAGTGCGGGCGGCGTCTTCGTAGCGTTCGGATTTGATGGCCTCGGTGAGGTCAACTTCCAGCTTCGTCAGCCGATCATAAAGGGATTTGCGCTCGAGGGCGCGGTGCGGAATTTTGCCGGCGTGGGCAGTGCCGTTGTGCATGTTTTCCAGCATCGGCTCGACGACGCCGCGGAAAGTCTCGTAGCACACCGGACAGCCAAAGCGGCCGTGTTTCTTAAAATCGTTCTGCGTGAAGCCGCAGTGCTCGCACTTCACCCCGCTCGTGCCCGCGGGCTCCGGATTGAGCGACGCCTTGAGCAATAAATCTGCGAGCGAAAACCCGCTGGGGTCGGTCACGCCTTTTGCCTGCGCACACGCTTCGCACAGATCCACTTTGTGAACCTTGTTATTCACGATCTGCGTGAGATGGACCGTCGCCGGTTTCGAGCACAGGTCGCATTTGAGCGGATTGGCCATGAAGTAGAGAGGAGTTCTGCACGGAACATGCCACACTGACCCACGCTGGCAAGTGCCGGCGTGGTTCAGTCTGCATCGCGCCGTTTAGACGCGGCGCAGTGCGTCAGGGGCGCAAGTGTGACGCTAAGGGAAAACGGATTCACGAGGACGGGTCGAAGGCCACATCCGGGGCGCAGAAGCTCCAAAATCCAAGCATCAAGCTCCAGGGAAACACCGAAACTCAACGGTCAATCATCAGATCGAAGGAGGCACTCCTCGCCGAAGTGGGCGCGCGGTTTGGAGCTTCTCTGGTGCTTGGTGCTTCTAAGAGCGTCCCGCTCAAATTCGCGTCCCCTCGACGAGCACGCGTTTCCGAAATGCTTCCAAGACGCGCTTCGTGATCGGGCCGGGTTTGCCGTCGCCAATCTCGCGACCATCGAGTTTCACCGCCGGAATCACCTCAGCGCCCGAACCGGTGAGAAAACACTCGTCTGCCACCCAGATGTCGTAGCGCGTCATATCAGCTTCCCGAATCGGAACGCCCAGCTCCTTCGCAATATCGAGGATCGAGGACCGGGTGATTCCCTTGAGCGCGCCTTGCGATGCCGCCGGCGTGATGATCTCGCCCTTGTGGACGATGAAAACGTTATCCGCGGTGCATTCCGCCACGTAGCCCTGGTCGTTCAACATGATCGCTTCCAACGCCCCGAACTGCCGCGCCTCGATCTTGCCGAGGATGTTGTTCATGTAGTTCAGCGACTTGATCGTCGGAGGCAGCGCCGCCGGGTTGATGCGGCGGGTTGGCACCGTGACGATCGCGAGCCCATTCTCGTAATACTCCTTCGGATAGAGCGAAATCTTGCTCGCGATGATGAACAGCGAGGGCTTCGGGCAAAGCCACGGGGCGAGCCCCAAATCTCCGACGCCCCGCGTCACGACGAGGCGAATGTAGGCATCGGTGAGACCGTTCTGGCGGCAAGTTTCGCATGTGGCCTCGCTCAGCTGCGCGCGCGTCAGTGGCAGCTGCAACATAATGGCCTTCGCGGAGTATTCCAGCCGCTCGAGATGCTCTTCGAGCCGGAAGATGTTACCACCGTAAAGGCGAATCCCCTCGAAAACTCCGTCGCCGTAAAGCAGGCCGTGATCAAACACGGACACCTTGGCGTCGGCGCTG
>JANPIT010000457.1:0-4441 GCA_031425115.1 Opitutaceae bacterium
CGTTCCGCGAGCCGCGGTAGGGACGTTGTCGTCTCGGAGATCCGCGCGGGGTCAATGCGTTCGCGGCGCCGCGTTGCGCGCGCGGCTTCAACCGCGAGGTTGCGGGGGTGCGCCTGAGTCGTCAGAGGGTGAGCGCGCTGACCGTCGAAATTTTTCGCGCCAGCTTCCTCCCAATCAATACGGCAACCCAAGAATCCCGACGACTGTCGCGTGGACCGCACGTGGTGCCCTCTTCGCTGCGGTTGAATAAGTCGCCGCGGGTTCCGAGCATCGGCTGCTAATCGTTCGCCGATGAGAATTACGATCCTTCAAGCCGGCTTTCTGCCCGTTCCGCCTTCCCGAGGCGGAGCGGTCGAGAAAATGTGGTTTGAGCTCGGAGCGGAATTTGCTGCTCGCGGACACCATGTCACTCACGTCTCACGGCTCTGCGAAGGGATGTCGGCAGATGAGCAGCTGCGCGGAGTTCATCATCGCCGCGTGCGCGGTTCGGAGCGACCGCGACGCACGGCCCTCGCGATCGTCCACGATTGGTTTTATGCGCGCCGGGCGGTGCGCGCCGCGCCCTCGGCGGATGTCGTCGTGACCAATTCGTTTTGTGCCCCGGTTATGCTCGGGCGTCGGCACGGCAGTATTTATGTGGACGTGCAACGCATGCCGAAGGGGCAGTTGAAGTTTTATCGCCGCGCCGCGCGTTTCCGGGCGAACTCTTCCGCGGTCTCCTCCGCGATTTTGAGCCAGATGCCGGGCGCGGAGGCGCGGGTGCGAATGATTCCGAATCCGCTGCCCTTCATTCCAGAGCGGCCGGTCGACTGGAGCCGAAAGTCGAAAATCATTTTATTCGCCGGGCGCATTCACCCCGAAAAGGGAGTCGAGCTGCTCTTGGAATCGTGGAAGGCGCGCCGCGACGCCGGCCGTCTGGAGGGTTGGCGGCTTGAACTCGTCGGTCCCGTGGCTGCCAGCGGGGGTGGAGGCGGGGAGGCGTGGGTGCGGATGCTGCAGGCGCGTTTTCCCTCGCCCGAGATTAGTTGGTATCCGCCGGTCTATGACATCGCCCGCCTGAACGATTTTTATGAGCGGGCCTCGGTCTTCGCGTATCCCTCGCTCGCGGTGAAAGGCGAGACGTTCGGGCTGGCAGTGCTCGAGGCGATGGCGTGGGGCGCTGTGCCCGTGGTGTCGGGGCTGGCGTGTTTCCGCGATTTCGTCGTGGAAGGGCGCAACGGCTATTTTTTCGATCACACGTCGGGCTTGGCCGCCGGCGCGTTGGGTGGAGCCCTCGAACGCGCGGCGCTCCCTGCGGCCCGGGCTTTGGCGGAGCATGCGGTGCGCGTGCGTGAGTCGCATTCGTGCTCGTCAATCGCGACGCAGTTCCTGGAGGATTTCGAGCGCGTGAAACCATGAGCCGTCAGCCGCTTAAACCGAGACAGGCGCCGGGCCAGCAGTCCCCGTGGACGGTGGGCGAGCGCGTGCGGGCCATGCTATGGGAACTCGCGTGGGCGCTCCTCTGCCGGTGGACTCCGAAGCCGGCAAATCCATGGCGGCTGCTGGTGTTGCGGAGTTTCGGCGCGACGATCCGGGGGACGCCCTTTGTGCATCAGCGGGCGCGTATCCAGTTTCCGTGGCACATCGAGCTGCACGACCGAGCCTGTGTCGGCGATCGGACCAACCTCTATTCCCTCGATCGCATTGTGCTCGGTGAGAACTGCATCGTCGCGCAGGAGGCCTATCTCTGCTGCGGCACGCACGATGCGCGCGATGGGTCGTGGCCGTTGTTGACCGCACCCATCACGGTCGGGGCGCGGGCTTTCGTGGGGGCGCGGGCCTTCGTTTTGCCGGGAGTCACGATCGGCGAGCGCGCGGTGGTGGGCGCGGCCAGTGTCGTGACGAAAGACGTCGCGGCTGGAGCCACGGTGTGCGGCAACCCGGCGCGTTAGGCCCGGCGGGGAAATTCGCGGCCGTCCCAAAGATTTGTTTGCTTTCAAGGTCGTCCGTCCTATCACCTGAGCCCCTTTTCCACTACGCCTGCCTCCAATTCCGGGGTGACAGGGGGAACGAAATCCATGAGCCAACAGTTCAAACTTAACGTCGCTGACCGCGCCCAGACGGGCCGTAGCGCATCACGCCGCCTCCGCAAAGCCAACCGCGTTCCCGCGATTCTTTACGGCAAGCACACCAAGCCGGAGTCAGTCTCCATCGAAGGGCCGGAGTTCGTCCGCCTTCTGAAATCGGTCGCTGGCCGCGCCGTCCTCATCGAGCTCAGCCGCGAAGGCAAGTCCGACAAGGCCCTCTCCTTCCTTCAAGAAGTGCAGCGCGATCCGATCACGGACAAATATCTCCACGTCGACTTGCAGGAAGTGAAGGGCGACGAGAAATTTGAAATTCGCGTGCCGGTCCGCGTCGTGGGCGAGTCCTTCGGCGTGAAGAACCAGAGCGGCGTTTTGGAAATGGCCTCGCCGCAATTGCGCGTGCGCACCACGCCGAAAGACCTCCCGGAAGCCATCACGGTGGACGTCACGGAGTTGAAGGTCGGCGAGACGCTGAAAGTCGGAAGCTTGCAGCCGGTTCCCGGCGTCGAGTTCCTGGATCCGAAGGGTCAGCCGGTCGTTTCGTGCGTCGAGCCCGTCGCCGAAATCGTCCAGGAAGTCACCACTCCGGCCGCTGTGGCTGGTGGTGCTGCTCCCGCCGCTGGTGCTGCTCCTGCCGAGGGCGCTGCCGCTGGTGCTGCTCCGGCCGCTGGCGATGCCAAGGCTGCCGCTCCGGCCGCCGGGGCCAAGGCCGCCGCTCCCGCCGCTGGCGCGAAGCCCGCTGCGGGCGCCGCCAAGGCCGCCGCTCCCGCGAAGAAGTAATCTTCGCTGTTTTTTCCGCGCCAACCCGCCGCCTCATCCGCGGCGGGTTTTGGCGAAGTTCTTTGAGTCATGTTCCTCTCGCTCGTTGCCGGTCTCGGCAATCCGGGCCGCGATTACGAGTCGACCCGCCACAACCTCGGTTGGGTGGTGCTCGATGCTCTCGTCAAGAAACTCGGCCTCACGTGGAAACACGTGCCGCAGTTCGATGCCGAAATCGCGCGCTGGGATATCGCGGCGGGTCGCACGCGCTGGTTGGTGAAGCCCCTGACGTTTATGAACGGCAGCGGTCGCGCCGTCAGTGCCGTGGCCCGCTTCTACAAGATCGAGCCAGCCGGCATCGCCGCTATTTATGATGATCTTACGATCGACCTCGGGTTGATCAAGGTCAGCACCAACGGCAGCGCCGGCGGGCACAACGGGGTGGCCAGCCTGCTCGAGCATCTCGGTGACGGATTCGTCCGCTACCGGCTCGGCATCGGCCCCAAGCAACCTGTGCAGATGGACATGGCGGACTTCGTCCTCGGAAGATTCACTCCTGAACAACAGCTCATCGTTAATCAAAAACTCGACTCCTATGTGTCCGGCTTGGACCTGCTGCTCTCCCGCGGCACGGCGCAGGCCATGAACCAGCTTAATCGCAGAGACCCAAAATGAACTCCAACAAACGCAACTACCGCGCGTCCTTCATTCTCGATAACCGTGGCAAGGAAGAGACGATCGAGCAGATCGTCGAAGGCGTGAAAAAGATCATCGCCGAAGTGAAAGGCGAAGTCACCGCCGTCGAGACCGTCGGCAAGAAAGACTTCGTGCGCGTGACCGACAAGAAGCTCACGAGCGCCACCTACGTGCAGATCAACTTCTCGGGTCCCGCGGAGTCCCCCGCGAACCTGCGCGAGAAGCTGCGCCTGAACGACAGCGTTTACCGCACCTTCATCCAGTCCGCCTAACCTCAACGGCGTTTCGCGCACCCCTCGCATGCCTTCGCTCAACAAAGTCCTCCTGATGGGCAATCTCACGCGCGACCCTGAGTTGCGCGTGACGCCCAAGGGCACGCCGATCTGCCAGTTCTCACTGGCGATCAATCGGCAGTTCAAGATGGAGTCGGGCGAGAGTCGCGAGGAAGTGATCTACGTCGACGTCGAGGCTTGGGGCAAACAGGGCGAGACCATCGCCAAATACATGACCAAGGGTCGTCCGCTCTACGTCGAAGGCCGCCTGCGGCTCGACCAGTGGGAGGACAAGAACACGAAGGAAAAGCGCAGCCGCATGAAGGTGGTGCTCGAGCAATTTCAGTTTCTCGGGGATAGCCGCGGCGGCGCCGGCGGTGGAGCTCCTGCCGGCGGTGCACCCGCGGGCGAGTTTGACCAGACCAGCAGCCCTTCGCCCGAGCGTCATTCGCCTCCTCCGCGCGCCGCCGGCGGCAAGCCGCCCGCTCAAGAAAATCTCGACGAAGACGTGCCGTTTTAAGCTGCGTCTTCTCCCAATCATAATTGTAGCGGCGCCGGCAACGGCGTCGTCGGCGGCAAGCGCCGTCGTGACACCCGCAAACCACCATCCCGCCTTCGGCGGACTCGTTTAAATCCCACTACCATGGCACA
>JANPIT010000458.1:0-5710 GCA_031425115.1 Opitutaceae bacterium
GGTGGTGGGCATCGAAGCGGAGCGCTTCGGCGGAATTCTTGGTCTGATCATTTCCTGGTTTGCGGCGCTGATTGGCCCGGTGTCGGTTCCGATGATGCTGGGTCTGCTGCCGGCGTTTCGTCACGCGGACTCGCGCGCCGCGATCGCGTCGATCCTCGGCGGGTTCGCCGCGTTTGTCGTGGTCACGTATGGCCTTGCCACTACTCAGGACTGGCGGGTCCTCGCGCCGATCGCGACGTCGTTGACGGTGTTTTGCGGGATGGCGTGGCTGAACCGGCACCGTGCCGTGCCACCTGCAACGGCGGAGTTGCTGGAGTGCGTATCCGCGAGCACGCCAGAGCAGGGCGCTTCAGCTTCATGAACGGGGCTGCCCACCTCCGCTGCGCGCCGGAGTTTGCCTCTCGCTACGGCGATCAAGCCAGAGCCGCGCTTGCGCAATCGATCGTGCCGTTTTGGTGGCGCACGATCGATCGGGTGCACGGTGGAGTATTTAACTGCTGGAACAACGCCGGCACCGCGCTGGTGAGCCGCGACAAGTTCACCTGGTCGCAAGGCCGGTTCGTCTGGCTGTGGTCACGCTTGGCCGACGTGACCTCCCGAGGCCTGCTGCCGCCAATCGCAGGAGGAGCGTATTTGGCGCACGCGGAAAAGACGGTGCAGTTTCTGGAGGCGCACGCGTTTCTCCCCGATGGACGCTGCGCGTTTCTCCTCTCGGAGGACGGCTGCATCAAGGAGGCGCTGATCGGGCGCGGCCCGGCTCCTAGCATTTACGCAGACTGCTTCGTGGTGATGGGATTCGCGGAATACGCCCGCGTCACGGGTGACCTCCGCCGCCTCGATGCTGCGTGGCGTTTGTTTGAGCATATTGAGCAACGGATCGCCGCGGGTGGTTTTCCGACTCATCCCGAACCGACGCCCGAGGGCTACGACGCGCATGGGATCGCGATGATTTTCCTGAATCTGACCTTGGTGCTGCGGGAAGCCTGCGATCAATTGCGCGACGTGCGGGCCTCAGCCGCGCGGGCGCGGAGCCTCGCGGCGGCGGCGCGGATTTTCGACCAATTCCTTCTGCCGGATGGACGGATCGTGGATATGCGCTCGCGAGCCGGAGACGAGACGACGCTCTTGAGCCGGCATCATAATCCGGGACACGCACTCGAAGCACTCTGGATGCTCTTGACGGTGGCCCACGACGCGGGCCGGGCGGACTGGCTCGCGCGGGCACATCAGGCGATTCGCTTCAGCCTCGAGAGCGCTTGGGACGCGGCGCATGGCGGTATTCTGCACTACGTGGATCGCGCTGGCGGGCCGCCCACTGGCATCCGCGGTGATTCTGCCTACGAGAAAAAAGCATGCGCCTCGTGGGACACGAAATTGTGGTGGGTGCACTCCGAGGCGATTTATGCGACGGCGCTGAGTTATTCCCTGACTGGCGACGCTGAGATGGGGCAGTGGTATGAGCGCGTGTGGGACTATTCGTTTCGAGTTTTCCCCCAGCCGGTTCGCGCGATCGGCGAATGGATTCAGATTCGCGATCGGCTGGGCAACCCGCTGGATCGCGTGGTGGCATTGCCGGTAAAAGATCCCTATCACATCGCGCGCAACTTGATCCAGGTGATGGAACTTTTCTCCGGCGGCCCAAAGCCCTTTTCCTTCGCTGCGCCTGCCGAAGTGCGAAGCTGATCCTCCGATGAACCTGAATCGCCGTGCATTCATTTCGTCCGTGGGTGCGCTATGCGTCGCCTCGGCAAACGCCGTCCGCGGAGCGGAAAATTTGAATTGCCCGGCGGCCGGTGCCGCTCGCGCTCCGGCCGGCGGGCTGCCGGCGGGCTGGCGCACGATGCGCAAGCTCGACGCGCATAACCATGTTTTCGGACTCGGTCCGCGACCCAATTCCGACTGGGGCGAGGTCGAGCGCCTGGTCGCGGCGGCTGAGCTGTTGGGCATCGAGAAACTCTATTGTTCGCGGCCGGTGACCGCCGGGGTGATGGCCGATATCGACGTGGTGCGCGAATCGAACGATGCCGTGCTCGCTGCGATGCGACGGTATCCTGCGCGCATCGGCGGTTATTGTTTCGTGCAACCGGGCAATGGGCCGGCGGCGCTGGCCGAGGTGGATCGCTGCCTCGACGCCGGCATGATCGGCGTAAAACTCTACAACCAGTTCAAATACACCGATCCCGCGGTTTTCCCGATCGCGGAAAAATGCATGGAGCGGCGCGTGCTTTTTCTGGGCCATTCCGCATTTCTCACCGATCCGCGGACCCTGGCCCTGCAACCGAAGACCTCGCACGCGCAGGATTTCTGCGCGCTGTCGCGTCGTTACCCGGAACTGCTCCTGATCATGGGGCACGTCAACGGCGGGGGCGATTGGGAGTGGGCGATCAAAGCGCTGCGCGAGTGCCCGAATGTTTTTATGGATACGAGCGGCAGCGTGCTGGAGGACGACACCATTGGCCGGTGCGTGCGCGAACTCGGCCACCAGCGCGTGCTCTTCGCGACCGACGCCACAATGGAGGGCTGCGTCGGCAAGATACTTTCCGCGGACCTGGCGCCCGCGCAGCGCGAGGATATTTTCTGGCGCAACTTTCAAGGCCTCCTCGACCGCCGACGCGCATGATCATCGACGTCAATGCGAGTGTCGGACACTACCCGTTTCGAAGTCTCCGGGCGACGAGTGCGCGCCAGTTGATTGCCGCGATGGATCAGGCCGGAATCGCGCGTGCCGTGGTGCCGTCGCTCCACGCGGTGTTTTATCGAGATGCTCACCGCGGAAACGAGGAGCTGATGGCACAGGTGCAACCGCACGCGGGCCGCCTGCTCCCGGTGGCGACGATCAATCCCGCTTACGTCGGCTGGGAGCGCGATCTCGCGCAGGCCGTGGACCAGTGGAAAATAAAGGCGCTTACCTTGACGCCCGAGTATCACGGCTACGCGCTCAACGATTCGCGCGGACGCGCTGCACTGGAGCGCGTGGAGAGCCATGGTCTGCCGCTGCTCCTCACGCAGCGGCTCGAGGACCGGCGGCAGCGTCACGCGTGGGACCGCGCGGAAGACCTCACCGTGAATGCGTTGCTCGAAGTCGCGCGCGCGTATCCGAAATTAAAGTTCATTCTGGCCAATTGGGCCGGCCTGGACGGTGCGCGCCTCGCCGACGCCGGCCTGAAGGGGCGCTGCCTGATCGATTTCGCGCGCCTGCAAGTTGTCTACCGCAACGAGGTTCCCCGGCTGATCGAAGCGTTGGGCGTGGAGGCGCTCGCATTCGGCTCACACCAACCGTTCGACTACGTGGGCGGATCCCTCGTGAAACTCGCCAATGTGCAAGCGACGCGCCCGGCGGACTACGAGGCGATCGCCTGGCGCAACGCCGCGCGGTTTCTCCAGCTGGGCGACTAATAGTGCGGCGGACCGTGCGTGGTCGCGCGTCGACTCACTGCAGAGGCCACAGTTTCGGAATGAGGGTCATCGCGATGACGAAGAGGATCGCGACGAGCGGCGCGCCGACGCGCACGAAGTCCATGAATTTGTAGCGCCCCGGACCGTAGACCATCAGGCAGGCGGGTTCGAGGGGCGTGAGGTAGGAGCAGCTCGCCGCCACTGCGATCGCGATGACGAACGGGCGCGGATTCAGCTGAAGATGAACCGCGGTCTGAATCGCGATAGGCACGATCACGGCGGCCGCGGCCTGGTTCGACATCGGCTGCGTGAGTGCGACCGTCAGCAGAAAGAATCCCGCGAGCAGCCATGTGGGCGGATAACCGGCGGTGAACTTCGCCACATGCTCCGCGAGAAATTGCGCAGCGCCCGTCTGGCCCATCGCCTGACCGAGGGCCAGCATGCATGCGATGAGGATGACGACGCGCCAATCCAATTCGCGGTAGGCGTCGACCGGGGTGATGCAACGTGTGACAAACACCATGAACGCACCGATCAAAACCGCGACGGCCAGCGGCAGGATATTGAGCGCCGCGAGCAGGAGCGAGCCGACGAAGATCGCGATGGCGAGCGCGGCCTTCGGGCGCTTGCCGGTCGTCTCCGGCACGGCTTGAAGCACGCTGACCAGCCCCTCCTCGGTGATGCGCGCCAGCCCCGTCTTCCGGCCTTGAATGAGCAGAACATCGCCGATGCGCAGGCTGACGTGGCTGAGTTTCGCGAGGATGTTGCGGCCGTGGCGGTTGAGACCGAGCACCTGCAGGCCGTGTTGTTCGCGGAGCTGGGCGCTACGGAGCGTGCGGCCGACAAGCGGCGAGCCCGGCACCACGAGCGCTTCCACCAGGGAGGCGTCCTCGACGCGCAGGTCCGGATCTGAGAGTTCGATGTCAGGGCGGATTTCGAGACCCGCGGTATCTTTGACCTTTAACACATCTGCGCGCGCGCCTTCAACCAGGAGCACGTCGCCCGCCGCCACGATGAGGCCGCGCCGGGGCCACAAGAGTTGGTTGGGTTCGCGCAGCACGCGCAGAATAGCGAGGTCGAGATCGCGGCCAAAGTTCGCTTCCGAGATGGTTCGCCCGACGAGGGGCGAACCAGGGAGGACAATCACTTCCGTGATGTAGGAACGCACCCCAAACTGCTCCAATAATCCCTCGGCCGGCGCGCGATTCGGAACCAGGAGGCGGCCGATGAAGAACATGTAGAGAAGTCCGGCGACCGCGATGGGTATGCCGACGGGCGAGAGCTCAAACATTCCCAGCGGCTCCAATCCGAAATCAGTGGCGAGACCGTTGATCACCAGATTCGTCGACGTGCTGATCAGCGTGACCGAGCTCGTCAGAATCGACGCAAACGCCACCGGCATCAAGAGGGTGGATGGGGAGATTTTGGCTTTCGCCGCGATGCCCAAAACCACCGGCAGAAAGAATGCCGCCGCCGCCGTGTTGCTGATAAAGGCGCTCAAGCTCGCGCACCCGACCATCACCAGGGCGAGCAGCGAGAGCGGTCGCTGTCCCGCGTGGCGCAAGATGGCGCGACCCGCGAGTTCGACCACGCCCGTCTTGATGAGAGCGGCGGTCATGATCAACAGCCCCAAAATCATGACAACCGTGTCACTGCCAAAACCAGCGAACGCAGCACTCGCAGGCAACAATCCGGTGAGGATCAATGCCAGCACCAAACCAAGCGCGACCACGTCGCTCGACAACCACTCAAAGGAGAAGAAGACCAGCGCAACGACGATCAACCCAAGCAGGACAGCTATTTCGAACGTCACGCCCTCATCGTTGTTTTGCGGGGTAGGAAGTTCCGGACGATCGAACCTAAAACCGCCATTCCCAGTTACCTTGCAACCGCGGGAGCCCAGCTCAGTGAACGGGTCGGTGGATCAACTGGCCAGGGGCTTTGGACTGGGCGCGAGGCATCACCGCGATGGATCAGGCGGAGCGCCGCTAGCGAGCGGCGACGAGCCAGCGGAGAGGGCGAGCGAGGCTGTGGCCCACGCGTCGCTCGCGTTGGCCAAGCGCGCAGCTCAGACGCGCGCGAGCTCGCCCGCGCGCTTTTGCACGCCCGCGATCTTTTGCGCGATGCGATCCATCTCCGACCGGGATCCCAACAGTTTTGTCTGCCCCAGCCAGACGGCCTCCTCGACGATCTGGTCGTTGACGGGGCATACGTTACGTTCGAGCCAGCGTGTCATCGTCTCGTGGCCGTAGATTTTCTGGTAGTGAGGATTGGCCGCGAGCGCTTTCACATGAGGCGAATGATTGAGCGAGCC
>JANPIT010000459.1:0-5997 GCA_031425115.1 Opitutaceae bacterium
GCCGCGCTCGCTGCCGGCGGATCCGCCCGCGGCATCGCGGCGTTCTTCGACGGGGCGCAGCTCACGCGCCTCCAGCAACGCCTGCTGCGCGACGATGCGTTTCTGCCCGGTCTCCGCGACGATGGCAGCACGGCCGCCGAAGTCACCGCGTCGAGCGAGGTCGCCGGCAGTGCCGCGCGTAACGTGCTCGACGGACACACGCGCGAGTTGCCCGCGCATCTCGGCCCGTGGGCGGACGGCGCGACACACCGCTGGGCGTCCGCTGCGCTTCCCGCGTGGATCGAGCTGACGTGGCCCAAGCCGCGCACGATCACCGAGATTCACCTCACGTTCGACTCCGGTTTCCAACGCGAGCTGATCCTCAGCGCCAGCGATGCGACGACGCGCAAGACCGTCCGCGGCGCGCAACCGGAACTCGTCCGCGATTACGACGTGCTGCTCGACGGGCGGATCGTCGCCACAGTGGCAGACAACTACCTCCGCAAACGCGTGCACGTCCTCGACGCTCCCGTCACCGCGAGTCGCCTGCGGTTGCTCGTCAAGTCGACGCACGGTGTGCCGGCGGCTCGCGTGTTTGCCGTTCAAACCTACTGATTCCGTCATGCCCCTCTCGCGGATTCTTTTTCTCCTGGCGCTCGCCTTCGCCCCGCTGCTGCTGCGTGCCAGCGAAACGCCGCCCGAGTTTTTCGTGCGCGCCGGTCTGCCGAACGTCGCGGCCAAGATTGCGCTCGGTGAAGAGGTGCGCATGGCGTTTCTCGGTGGCAGCATCACCGCGGCCGCCGGGTGGCGTCCGCTGACGCTCGCGAATCTCCAGCGCGCCCACCCCAAGGCAACGTTCACCGAGATTTACGCCGCCGTCACGGGCACGGGGTCCGACTACGGCGCCATGCGGCTGCAGCGCGACGTGCTGCGGCACCGCCCCGATCTGCTCTTCGTGGAATTTGCCGTGAACGACGGTGCGGGCTCGCCGCGCGTCGAGGCTCAGATGGAAGGTATCGTGCGGCAGACGTGGGCCGCGAATCCGCGCACCGACATCTGTTTTGTTTACACGGTAAACGAAAACTCGGTCAAAGCGCTGCTCGCCGGCGGCTACCAGAGCGCCGCGGTTTCGATGGAGAAAATCGCCGCGCACTACGGCCTCCCGTCGTTCAATTTCGGCGTGGAGATCGCGCGGCGCGTGAACGCCGGTTCGCTCGTGATGTCCGCGCCCGAGAGTGTGCGGGCGGATGCGCAGGGCCACGACGCACAGGGCCGTCTGATTTTCACGCGCGATAAAACGCATCCGACCAACGCCGGTCATAGCGTCTACGCCGCGCGCCTCGCGGAGGCGCTGCCGGCGTTCCTCGCGAGCGGCCCTGCGGCTCCGCGCGTCGTGCCCGCGCCGGTTTCTGCGCAACCGTGGGAGCGGGCGCGTCTCGTGCCGCTCGCGGAAACGAACCGCGACGCCCAGTGGCGGGCGGTGCCGCCCGACGATGTGCACGTCACCACGCAGACGCCTGCGCTCGTGCTGCCGACGTGGGTGGCCTTTACACCGGGCGCGACCGTGGAGTTTCGGTTCAAGGGCACGGTCCTCGGTCTCGTCGGCCTGAAGGGTCCGGAGAACGGGCGCTTCCGTGTCACCGTGGACGATCTGCCGCCGGAAACCGGCACGCTCTTCGACTCCTATTCGACGCCGGGTCGGTTCTTCCTCGCGCGCTGGTTTTTTTCCAAGCCGCTCGCCGATACCGAACACCGGGTGCGTCTCGAACTGCTGGATACCAAGATCGACAAGGCCGCGATCATGGCGAAAGCGGGCAAGGCGATCACCGATCCCGCGCCCTACGCGCCGCACGGTCTCTATCTCAGCGGCTTCCTCATCGTTGGCGAAACCATCAGAGCGAAGTCGTCGTCGGCCCCATGAAAAAAATCCGCAATCTTCGCTGGTGGATCGTCGGCATGGTTTTCTTCGCCTCGGTCTTAAACTACGTCGATCGCCAGGCGCTCTCGATCCTGGCGCCGACGATTCAAAAAGATCTCGCACTGACCAACGAGGACTACGCCACGATCGCGAATCTGTTTCTCGTCGCCTACACGGTGGCCTCGCTGCTCTCCGGCAAGGTCGTCGACAAACTGGGCGTGCGCGTGAGCCTCGCGCTTTTTGTCGGCTGGTGGTCGGTGGCGAACATCCTCACCGGATTCGCGCGCTCGGTCGGCTCGCTCGGGGCGTTTCGGTTTTTGCTCGGCCTCGGTGAGGCGGGGAACTGGACGGCCGCGCCGAAGGCCGTCGCCGAGTGGTTTCCCGCGCGGGAGCGCGGTATTGCCATCGGTATCTACACCTTGGGCGCTACGCTCGGAGCGACGATCGCCCCGCTGCTGGTCATCGGTCTCGCGACGCGCTTCGGCTGGCAGTCCGCGTTTGTGGTCACGGGTGCAGCCGGTCTGCTTTGGCTCATCCCGTGGCTGTGGCTCTACCGGCGCCCGGCTGAACACCCGCGGCTCACCGACGCCGAGCGCACGCTGATCGCCACCGGGCAGGCCGCCGAGATGACGGCAACGCCCGCCGCCACGGCGGACTGGGGCAAGGGGTGGCGCATTTTCGGACGGCGCGAAATCTGGCTGCTGATCTTCGGTCGCATGCTCACCGATCCCGTCTGGTATTTCTTTCAGTTCTGGTTCGCCAAATATCTCCATGATGGCCGCGGGCTCGACCAGAAGCAGCTCACCGTCTCCTGGGTCATCTACCTCGCCGCGGATATCGGTGTGTTGTGCGGCGGGCTGCTCTCCGGCTTGCTGATCAAACGCGGGGCGGCGCCGGCCACGGGTCGTCTGCGCACGATGTTGCTCTGCGCTGCGCTCGTGCCCTGCGCGGCGCTGATTCCGCACGCCGGCTCCGTCACGCTGGTGCTCGCGCTCGGCATGGTCGCGATCTTCGCGCACCTGGCGTGGCTGGTGAATCTCAGCGCGCTCATCGTGGATCTGGTGCCGCGAGCATCTCTCGGCTTTGCCTTCGGCGTGATCGCGACTGGTTCGTCGCTCGGTGGCATGATGATGAACAAGGCGGTCGGTTCGCTGGTGACGCACACGTCTTACGACCCGGCGTTCTCGTTCATGCTGCTCCTTCACCCGCTCGCGTGGATGCTCCTGTGGACGCTGCGGCCGCGCGCGCGTAGCGGTGCGGCAGCCGGTGGCGCAGCATTGCAATGAAATTTGCACCTGACCTTGGCGGCACCTCCCCCGGTGTGTTCCGCATGAGCTTTACCCCGAAGTCCCGGCTCCTCGCGATCGCACTCGTGTCGGTCGCGTGGCTCCACGCCGCCGATCCCGTCACGCCGCCGCGCGACTCGACGCGGCCGGTGGGTGCCGCGGCTTCGCTCCAGAGCGGTGACGGCGTGCTTTTTTACGGCAACGCGATGGTCGAACGCCTCCTCGAATCCGGCGAACTCGAGGCGCGCCTACAGCTTTCCCATCCCGGGAAACGTCTCCGTGTGCGCAGCCTCGCATGGACGGGTGACGAGGTCGGCTATCGCCTGCGGCCCGAGGGTTACGTGGAGCATTTGAAAACGCTGCTCGCCGCCTGGCCCGCGCAGGTGGTCGTGCTCGGTTACGGCATGAACGAGTCCTTTGCCGGGAGCGCCGGCCTCGCGGCGTTTCGCGCGCAGTATCAGGTTTACCTCCGCGAGATCGCGCGGCTCCACCCCGGCGCCCGGTTGGTGCTGCTCTCGCCGCTTGCGGAGGAAGAGCGCAGCGCGCCGAACGCCGCGGAGCGAAATCGCGACGTCGCGGCTTACACCGAGGCGATCCGCGAACTGGCGCGCGAGCATCGCTCCGAGTTTGTCGATCTGTTTGCCGCGAGTCGCGAGGCCTACGCTCGCAGCCAGGAGGCGCTCACCGTGCAGGGCATTCATCTCAATGCACTCGGTGCGCGGGCGATCGGCGATGTAGTGGCGCGTGCGCTGCTCGAGTCGTCCGATCTCGCGCTCGTCGAGCCTCCGCGTCTGGCTGAGGTGGCGCGCGCGGCGGCCTTGAAACACAGCTACGTCGCCGAGCTCGTGCGGCCGAAAAACGGCGCGCTCTACTACGGCGTGCGCAAACGCCCCGAGGAAAATGCCGCGGAGTTGCCGCGCTATCACCAGCTCGTTGAGCAGGCCGACGCCGTCCTCCACGATCTCGCGGCCCATCCGGCGAAACGTTTCGCGGACTATCTTGCGCCTTCGCTGCCGACGCTGCCCGAGGGCAAGGTCACCACGTATCGGTTTCCGGGCGGCGTGGTGCGCTCGCCCGCCGAGATGCAACAGGAACTCGTGGTGGCCGACGGTTACGCGGTGAATCTTTTCGCCTCGGAGGAGCAGTTTCCCGAGCTGCGCAATCCAGTGCAGTTGAGCTTCGACGCCCGCGGCCGGCTCTGGGTGGTGACGATGCCGTCGTTTCCGCACACGGTTCCGGGCGAGCAGCCGCGCGATAAAATTATCGTCCTCGAAGACACGGATCGCGACGGGCGGGCGGATAAGAGCACGGTGTTTGCCGACGGCTTCGACGCGCTCGACGGCGTCGCCTTCCACGAGCGCGGCGTGATCGTCTCAGCGCAGCCGCGGTTGCTCGTGTTGAACGACACCGATGGCGACGGCCGCGCAGACACACGCACCGAGCTCCTGCGCGGGATCGACGTCACGGATTCGCACCACGGCGGCATGGTGACCAGCGACCCGCTCGGCCATCTCCTCTTCTCCGACGGTGTGTTTCACCGCTCCCAGTTTGAGACGCCCTTCGGGGTCGTGCGCGGCATCGACTCGACGACCTATCGGCTGAATCCCGCGACCGGGCGCATCACGCCGGAGTGGCAGAGCATGACGCCAAATCCGTGGAAGGTTTCGTTCGACCGCTACGGAAATATTTTTCAGCGCTACGGCGGCGGGCATGTGCTCGAGGCCGTGCCGCTGACGTGGACGCCGCTCGGCGTCTATCACCCTTACGGCAACGCCACGGTGCTCAACTATGCGAAAGGCTCGGCGCTCAGCATCATCTCAAGTCCCAATTTTCCGGACGCGTTTCAACAGGGCGTGGCCTCCGCGTCGCTGCTCGGGAGCTACATCGTGTCGCTCTCGGCGGTGAAGGCCGACGGCGGGCCGCTCGTGGCGGCGGATCGCCTCGATGTGTTGTCGTCGAAGAACAGCACGTTTCGCCCCGTCGATGTGGAGTTCGGATTCGACGGCGCGCTCTATGTCTCGGATTTCTCCAGCCTGATCATCGGCCACGCGCAGCACGCCATGCGCGATCCCCAGTGGAACCACGTGCGCGGCCGCATCTGGCGCGTCGTGCACACCGGAAAACCGCTCGTGAAAAACTGGCCGAAGATCGAAGGCGCCGGTCCGGGCGACTTGCTGGCGCTGCTCGCGCATCCGCAGAACATCGTCCGTCACCATGCGCGCGTTCATCTCCGCAAACTCGGCGCGACGGTCGTGCCCGCCGTGGAGGCCTGGCTTGCGACGCAGCCTCGCGAGCAGCCTGGCTTCGACCAGGCGCACCTGGAGGCGGCGTGGATCTTGGCCGCGGCCGGTGTGGTCCGCCCCGCGTGGCTCGATCAGCTCGCGCGCTCCGGTGATGCGCTGATGCGTGCGGCGGCTGTGCAGCTCGTCCGGCTGACCGCGGATCGTCTGCCCGATGCGGTGGCGCGACTCGCGCAGGCGGTGGGCGATCCGCATCCGCGCGTGCGCATGGCGGTGATCAACGCCGTCGCACACCTGCGGCCCACGCGACCGGAGTTCGACGCGGTGGTCGCGCACCTTCATCCGGCCGAGCCGGCCGTGCAGCAGATGCTGACCGATCTCCGCGCGGGCACTCAGCCGCGGAAGGGCCGCTCGGTTCCGGTGCTCGAAGTTTCCCCTGCGACACGCGTGGCCCATTGGCTGCTGGTCGGCGGGCGCCCACCCGACGAGGCGCCGCCTGAGGTGAAGGGCGCGGCAAAACAGAAGAAAGCGGCGACGCCGACGGTGGGCACGTTCCGCACGTTTTTCGAGGTGG
>JANPIT010000460.1:0-2760 GCA_031425115.1 Opitutaceae bacterium
GCGGATGAGCGCCCCGTCGGTGCGCCGGCAAACGCGCGAGTCAGCTATGAGCCCCTCGGCACGATCCTCGCGATCATGCCGTGGAATTTTCCCTTCTGGCAGGTGGTGCGGGCGGCCGTGCCCACCCTGCTCGCGGGCAACACGCTCCTCCTGAAACACGCGAGCAGCGTCCCTGCTTGCGCGCGCGCACTGGATCAAGTTTTCCGCCACGCCGGGTTTCCGCGCGACGTATTCCAGACGCTGCTGATCGACAACGACGTCGTGGCCCAGCTCATCGCCGATCCCCGCGTGCATGGCGTCACGCTCACCGGCAGCACCAGCGCGGGCAAAAAGGTAGCCGCGCTGGCGGGTGCGGCGATGAAGCCGGGCGTGTTTGAGCTCGGCGGCAGCGATCCCGCCGTTGTGCTGGGCGATGCTGACATTCCCCGTGCGGCAGAAATCTGCGCGCAGGCCCGGTTGCTCAACTCGGGGCAAAGTTGCGTCTGCGCCAAGCGCTTCATCGTCGTGCGCGCCGTGCTGAAGGAATTCGAACGCGAGTTCACCGCGCGCATGGCCGCGCGATCCATCGGCGACCCGACCGAGCTCGCCACGGCGGTCGGACCCCTGGCGCGCGAGGATCTCCGCTCCGCGTTGCACAGCCAAGTCACGCGCAGCGTGGCCCGCGGCGCCCGCGTGCTGCTCGGCGGCGCACCCACGCCCGGTCCGGGCTTTTTCTATCCGCCAACCGTGCTGACGAATGTGCGCGCGGGTATGCCGGCGTTCGACGAAGAGTTGTTTGGCCCCGTCGCCGCGATCGTCGCAGTGCGCGACGCGGCGGAAGCCGTGCGCGTGGCCAACGCCTCCGTCTACGGGCTGGGTGCGGCGATCTTTACGGGCCAGCCCGCCCGAGCGCAGAAGTGGGTGCGGGCCTTGCAAGCCGGCAGCGTTTTCGTGAACGACTTCGTGCGCTCATCGCCCGAGCTCCCGTTCGGCGGTATCAAGGAAAGCGGATACGGCCGGGAACTCGGCCCGTGGGGTTTACGCGCATTCGTGAACGTGAAAACCATCTGGCATGGGCCACGCTGATGGGGAGCGATACCGTCTTTGCCGCCCCGCCTAGCGTCCATCATCCAGGCTCGAAGCGCGTTCCTCGGATACACCGGGCGTCGTGTAATTTGACCACCAAGATCGGCTGGCAAAATTATCCTGTTTCCATTCGTTGCGGTGAGTCCGCATGAAACCCTCTGCTCCCCCAAACCAGGCGCGTTTCAACGCGCTCTTTTGGCGACTGTTGCTTTTGCCAGTGGTGCTTCTGGTCGGTGCGGCGCTTTTGCTCACGTGGGCAGCGGGCCGCGTCCTCGCCAATGCCGAACTCGTGCGGCACACGGACGAAATCATCAGCCACGCCTCGCAGGGCCTCAAGCTGGCGGTCGACATGGAATCGGGCGTGCGCGGTTATCAGATCAACGGCGACCCCGCGTTGCTCCAGCCCTACCTCGATGCTCGGGTCGCCATTGACCAGAAGTTTGCCGCGATCGAACAGCGGGTGCTGGTGCCAGAGCAGCTCGAGCTGCTCGAACAAGTCCGCGTGGCACATCGAGCGTGGGCCGCGTTTGGCGCGGAACTCATCCAGGAACGTGACAAGGGCGGGAACTACCAAAGCATCGAAGTCAATCGACGGGGCAAAGCCTTGTTCGATATCGTCCGCGCGCGTTTCGCTGATTTCATCGCGGGCGAAGAAACGTTGAAGCGCGAGCGGGCTGAGGTTTTCGCGACGACCAACCGGCGCGTGCTGCAAGGGCGCGTCATCGTGCTCATCGGTCTGGGGGTGGGTCTCGGGCTATTCACGCGGCGGCAAATGATCACTCTCGCGAACACCTATCGCGCGTCGGAGGCGACCGCCGTGCGGGAAGCCGAGCGCGCGCACGAGAACGCCGCCAAACTGCAGCTCGCGCACGCCGAACTCGAGCAGCGCGTCGATGCCCGCACCAGCGAGCTCAAAGCTGCGCTCGAAAAAGCGCAGGAGGTCGATCGTCTGAAGTCGGAGTTTCTCGCCACCATGAGCCATGAGCTGCGCACTCCGCTCAACTCCATCATCGGCTTTACCGAGATCGTCGTCGCCGGAATTCCCGGTGAGCTGAATGCGGAGCAAAAAAAACAGCTGCAGTTTGTCCACGGCTCGGCGACGCACCTGCTGCACTTGATCAACGACCTGCTCGACCTCGCCCGCATCGAGTCGGGACGGGTGGAGCCTGCGTGGGAGGATTTTTCCCCTCGTGAAGTGATCGAGGAGGCTCTCAATACCACGCGACCGCTGGCTGATCGCAAAAAACTTAAGCTGGTGGCCGACCTCGACCTGCCGGAAAAATTGCGGGCGGATCGCAAAATGTTTTTTCAGGTGCTCCTCAACTTGCTGGCCAATTCCGTCAAGTTCACCGAGCGCGGCGAAGTGCGGCTCACGGTGCGATGCGAAAAAAATTCGCTGGTGGCCGCGGTGCGCGACACCGGCATCGGGATCAAGCCGGAGCAGATGCCGCTCCTCTTCGAAGCGTTTCGCCAGGTCGACGGCTCGGTGCACCGGCGCTACGAAGGCACCGGGCTCGGTCTTTATCTCTGCATGCGGATCATGGCACTGCTCGGCGGGACGATTGCCGCTGAAAGCAAATTTGGCGCCGGCTCCACCTTTACCTTCACTCTCCCCCTAAGCCCATGAGCACTTCGCCCCCGCATCGCGTGTTGATGATCGAGGACAACGAGCAGAACGCCTACCTCGCGCGCTAC
>JANPIT010000461.1:0-3201 GCA_031425115.1 Opitutaceae bacterium
AATTCAAAACTGAAGGTGTTCCCGCCACCCTCGGCGAAAACCTCGAACACTTTTGTGCCCGGATGATACCGCCAGATGCCCTGCCCAAGTAGCCGCACGCCCTGAATATCGAGATTCGTCGTGCTGCCCTTCGCCCCGTAAATCCATCCATCCGGTCCCCAGTGCAGGCTGCTCGCGAGCGAATGCGTGTCCTCGAGCCCGAATCCCGCGAGATGGATTTCCGGATCTCCGTCCGGCACATCGTCGCCGTTTTTGTCCGGATAGAACAGCAGGTAGGGACACATCAACACCCACGCGCCGCCCTCCGCGGGCAGCACGCTCGTCGCCATGTTGAGCCCATCGAGAAACGTCTTGGACGTCTCGAATTTCCCGTCGCCGTCCTTGTCTTCGAGGATCGTGATCTTGTCTGCGCCGCGAAAATGGTTTGGCGGTGCTGGCGAAACCCGATCGAAGTCCGCTCGCAGGTATTGATCGTAAGCGGTGACCGTGAGACCGGCCGGAAACGGATACTGCAAATACTGCACCACCCACAGCCGGCCACGCTCGTCGAACTTGATGTCGATCGGCTGGCGAATCATTGGCTCGCTCGCGACGAGATCTACCGTGTATCCATCGGCCGGCTTCAGTTGCTTCGCCGTTTCCTGCGCCTGGAGTGAAACCGCCTGACCAGTGAAATCCTGCCCGCCCGGTTTGAAATTCTTCACGAACTCCGCGACCTCCGGTGTGAAGCGAGGAGCTTCCTGGGTTTGAGCGCGAAGACTCGCGGCGCCGACGCCAACCACCGCGATGATCCGTCGCACCCACGTTGTGCCGAGCGCGCTTGAAATTGAATTTGTCATGCGAGAATCGCCTTCACCACGTTTCCTTCCACATCCGTCAGCCGGTAGTTGCGGCCCTGAAACTTGAACGTGAGCCGCGTGTGATCGAGGCCCAGCAGGTGCAGCAGCGTCGCATTCAAATCGTGGACATGCACCGGGTCCTTCACGACGTTGTAACTGAAATCATCCGTCTCGCCGTGGATCACTCCCGGCTTCACGCCGCCCCCCGCCAGCCACATGGTGAAGCACCGGCCATGATGATCGCGCCCGTAGTTGGCCGCCTCGAGTTTGCCCTGGCTGTAGGCCGTGCGCCCGAATTCTCCGCCCCAGATCACCAGCGTCTCATCGAGCAATCCGCGCTGTTTCAAATCACGAATTAACGCCGCCGCTGGCTGGTCGACGTCCTCCGATTGCAGCCGCAGATCGCTCGGCAGGTTGTAATGCTGGTCCCACCCGCGGTGATAGAGCTGGATAAAGCGCACGTCGCGCTCCGCGAGTCGCCGGGCCAGCAGGCAGTTTGCCGCAAAGGTCCCCGGCACGCGCGACTGCGCTCCATACGCCGCGAACGTGTTCTCACTCTCGTCGCGCAAATCCGTCAGCCCCGGCACCGACGTCTGCATCCGAAACGCCATCTCGTATTGCGCGATGCGCGTCTCGATCTCCGGATCGATGTGCCGCTCTTGTTGCGCCCGGTTGAGCACCCCGATCGTATCGAGTTGATCGCGGCGCGCGGCCGCGCTGAGCCCGGCGGGATTCGACAGATAGAGCACGGGATCGCCACTGCTGCGGAAGCTCACGCCTTGGTGATTCGACGGCAGGAAACCCGATCCCCACAGTCGCGCATACAACGGATCCGCCGGCCGCGCCGCGCTGCCGCGCGAGATCAACACCACGAACGAGGGCAGGTCCTTGTTCTCGCTCCCGAGACCGTAACTCGCCCACGCGCCGAAGCTCGGTCGCCCGGGTTGCTGGTGTCCGGTTTGCAAATACGTCACCGCCGGATCGTGATTGATCGCCTCGGTGTGCAGCGAGCGGATGAAACACAATTCGTCCACGATACCCGCCGTGTGCGGCATCAACTCGCTCACCCACGCGCCGCTCCTCCCGTGCTGCGCGAAATTAAAAATCGACGACGTGACGGGGAAATTCTTCTGGCCGCTGGTCATGCCCGTCAGCCGCTGCGTGCCGCGCACCGACTCCGGCAGATCCTGGCCGTGCAGCGCCCGCAACCCCGGCTTGTGATCGAAGAGATCGAGCTGCGATGGGCCGCCGTGCATGAAGAGATAAATCACCCGCTTCGCTTTCGGCGCGAAGTGCGGCACGCCCAGCAGCGCGCCCGCCGAATCCGCGCCGAACGTTGACGGCCGCAGGAGCGACGCGAGTGCCGCCGCGCCGATACCCGTGGCCGAGCGGCCGAAAAACTGCCGCCGCGTCATCGGCTGATCCGCCAGGGTCGCCGCGCCGTGACAAAGAAGTGGATCACGCGTTTTCATCGGCGCGTCACCACTTCATCGAGATTCAGAATCGCCTGCGCCACGACCGTCCACGCCGCCAACTCCACCGCGTCCCGCTCCCGCCCGCGTGGCGAGAAACCCACGCTCACGAGGCGCTTCGCCGCTTCGGGCTCCGCCGCGAAGCGCTCCCGCTGGCGCACGTGCAAACCCCGCAGCTCCGCGATCTCCGACGCGTCCGGGATTCGCGCCGTCGCGCGCCGGAACATCTCGCGCACGTGCAACTCTTCCGACCCGCCCTGCCGTTCGATTACGCTCGCGGCAAGCGCGCGCGCCGCCTCGACATAGGTGTCGTCGTTCAACAGCAGCAGCGCCTGCAAGGGCGTGTTCGTGCGCGGACGCCGCACCACACACGTCTCCCGCGTCGGACCATCGAACACTTGCACGCCGGGCGGCGGCGCGGTGCGTTTCCAATACGAATACACCGTGCGCCGCCATAGCCCGTCGCCACGATCCGACTGATAACTCAATTCGCCGTTGTAGGAAACCGCCTCCCACAACCCGGGGGGTTGATACGACTTCACCGGCGGCCCCCCGATCTTCTCCACCAGCAAGCCCGATGCAGCGAGAGCTTGGTCGCGAATCATCTCCGCTGGGAGCCGGAACCGCGGACCGCGCGCGACCAGCCGATTCTCAGGATCGCGCTGCAGCAGCGCAGGCGTCGCGGCCGACGACTGCCGATACGTCGCACTCGTCACCAGCAGTCGAAGCAACTGCTTCACGTTCCAACCGCCCTGCGCAAACTGCACCGCGAGCCAATCCAGCAATTCGGGATGCGTCGGCACCTCCCCCTGGGCGCCAAAATCGTTTAGCGTCGCCACCAATCCCTCGCCGAAGCACTGCAGCCAGCGCCGGTTCACTTCCACGCGCGC
>JANPIT010000462.1:0-9943 GCA_031425115.1 Opitutaceae bacterium
CGCCGCGCCCACCGCGAGCACGATGCCCGCCTGCCAGAGGAAAATCTGCGTGATGTCCTTTCGCTCGTAGCCCATCGAGCGCAGGATCGCGATGTCTTTGGTCTTCTCGAGGACGATCATCGCGAGCGTGTTGAACATCGCCAGCGAGGCGATGAGCGTGAATACGCTGACCGTGATCATCGTGGACACGCGCAGCGCCTCGAAGACCGCGAGCCACGTCACCTCGCGCTCTTGCCACGACGTCGCCTTGTGGCGGAGCACCTGAACCATGTGCGCCGCATCCTCGGGCGCACGGTCGGGATCGTGGAGCCCGATCTGAAGGAACGTGGCGCCTGAGGGCTTCCTCAGCAGTGAGCGGGCATCGTTCATGTGGAGGTAAACATTCACCTTATCCACCTCGCGGTAGCCCGTCTCGTAGATCGCCGCGACGCGAAAACGGCGCGACTGACCGCGCGCCGCAATCACCACGGAATCGCCGCGCGAGAGCTGGAGCCGGTCCGCGAGCACGCGGCCCATGAGCACGCCGCCAGCGCGGAAATCATCCAACGTGCCACTCGTGATCTGTTCGGCCAGATCGGAAACGCGCAGGTGATCCTCGAGCACGATGCCCATCACCTGCGGGGAGTTTTCCGTCTTGAACGAGCTCGTAATTTGCACGCCGCCATTCACGACGGCCGAGATGCCGCGGACATTCGAGAACCGGCTGAGCGCTTCCTTGAGGCGCTGAGGTTCCTCGACGCCTTCGATGTATTTCACGCCTTCGCGCTGCGTGAAATACGAGTCGCTCCCGCCGGCGGCCGCCATGCTGCGCTGAGTGTCTTGAATCTTATCCTCAATGCGAATTGCACCGTTGATCCCGAGAATCGTCTTGATGAAGAATTGTTGAAACCCGCTCGTGGTCGCCTGAGTGACGATGAAGAGGCCCACACCAAGCACGGTGCAAGACAGGCTCATGAACATGGCCCGCTTCTTCGCCGTGAGAAAACGAAAGGCGATGCGGAGATTGGGCGACATCACGCGGAGAGCGGAAAAAAACGGAGCGCGCGCCGGCTCACTTGACGACTTCGACGCTGACGCGCTGGCCGTCGCGAAATTGATAGAGGTTATCCACGATCACCTGCTCGCCTTCTTTCACGCCCTCGATGATTTCGGCGACATTGAGCGCGAGGAAACCGACTTGGACCTTCCGCAGTTCGACGCGGCCGCCATTGACCACGTAGACCTTGTCACTGTCGAATAGCGCGCGGCGTTGAATCATCACTTGGTTCGGCCGCTCGGCGACCGTGATGGTCACTTCGCCGGTGCTGCCCGGTTTGAGCAGCTCCGCTTTGCGCTCCGCCTCGACCGCGACGTCGAGAAACACGGTGAAGCGCTGCGCCTCGTCCGCCTTCGGGAGCAGTTTCGAGACGGTCGCGTCGAATTCCTGGTGGCCATAAGTCAGCAGCCGGAGGCGAGCCTTCTGCCCGATTTTCACTTTGCCGAAGCTCTCTTCGCTGATCTTTGCGGCAACGACGCGGGTATTGGAAAACCACGTCGCGACGCGCACGCCACCGCCAATCAGCGCTCCCCGATGGGTGTAGGTCGCATCGATCTGGCCGTCCGACGGCGCCTTGATGGCCATCTTTTCGATCTGCAATTCCGCGTTGCGCCTTGAGACGATAAAATCCTCCTCGGCTTTCTTCTCGTCGAGCAGCTTCAGCTTCAATTCGCGATCGAGGTCTTCGACCATGCGCTCGACGACCTGCACTTCTTTCTCGGCCACATTGCCCAATTTCAGCAACCGTTTCAGTTCATCCAGTTTTTCCTGGGCACGTTTCCGGTCGGGATAGTTTTCGCGGATGATTTTCTCCCGTTCGGCATCAGTCAGGTTGGGCACCTGCAACAGCTCTGGCTTGCCGCCCGTCAGATTGAAGCGCGCCCGCTCTTTCCCCAACTGATATTGCCGCTCCACTTCCGCCAAAGCCCGGCGCATCTCCGAATCGTCGAGTTGCACCAGCACATCCTTCTCTTTGAAGAGACGCCCCTGGTCGATCGCGTCGCACTGCAACACTCGCCCCGGCAGATCGCTCGTGAGTTCCCGCACCCCACCATCTGGGTCAACAGATACCGATCCTGTCACGGCATCAACCGCGACGAGCCGCTCGGCCGCCTTGACGCGCGCGGTGCCTTGCATGCGCTGCATGACCAGATAGCCGGCGACGGCGAGCACCACGAGGACAAGGCCGAGCTTGAGCACGACGCTGCCGTTATTTTTTTTCACGAACATGGCGGGCGGGAAGATTATTCAACACGGGATCTTGACCGGCGAGCGCGACGAACTCGCTCCAACGATTGAGAAACGTCGCACGGGCGCTGAGCTTCTTGGCGTCGGCCTGCAGAATTCCAATTTGGGCGCGCTCGATCTCACCTTTCGCGAGATTACCGAAACCGACTTCGGTGGCGATGCGCTCGCGCGCTTCGATCGCCAGGCTGTGGCGGATATCCGTGACGTCCAAAAGCTCAGCGTCGACCTTCAGAGCCCGCTCTCGCGCTTGTGCGTTTTGCAGGAGCTCCTCGAGGTCGGCCGCTCGGCGCTGCTCGAGAGAGCGCTTCGCGATCAGCACTTCCCGTTTGGCTCCGCCGGTCGCAAAACCGTCGAAGATGTCCCATGAGCCTCCAATCCCGACTGACTGCCGGATGGTCGCGACCTGCTCGGCGACGGTGCCATTCACGTTGGTGGAATTCTCGAGGCTGTAGTTGGCGTTGGCGCCGAACTTGGGCAGCAGGCGCGTCGCGACGATTTTTTGCCTCAGCACTGCGTCGCGCAGCTTCAGGTCATAAATTTCATACTCGATAGTGCCCTTGGCATTGTCCCGCAGCAGCGTTGCCAACATGGCCGTTGTGAGCGGCTCGGAAAAGGCGGGCCGCGGAATGTCCGACGGAATTTTTTCCTCCGGCAGATCGCCCCCCGCGATGCCGGCGAGGCGCGCGAAGCGGCGCCGGTTCGCCGCAAACTCCGCCTCCACGCGTGCGAGCTCGATACCGTGCTCGCGTTCGCGCAGCTCTTCCCCAGCCACGGCGGCACCGGAGACGGAACCTGACTCTTTTTTCGCGCGCACGATGGCGAGGTCGTCGCGCACCAGCTGGACCGACTTGCGCGCCTGCAGGAGCTCCGCCTTCTCGACGACCAGCGCCAAGTAGACCTTTCGAAGCATGACGCTCAGCTCGCGATAGGCCAGAGCGAGACTTCGGTCCGAAACCAAAACGCTGATACGCGCGGACTCGCGCTCATTCTTCAACGCGCCCCAGTGAAAGATCGCCTGACTCAGCCCAAAATTATAATAGAAACCGCTGTTACGCGTCTGCGAGCTGGTGTTGGCGGCGGTCGCGGTCTGGGTGCTGCCAAAGTTGAAATTCCCGCCAAAGCGCGGCAACCGCGATGAGTTGACCTGGATCAGCCGTGCCTCCGCGGCGAGCCGATCGAACTCTTTGGTGATCGTCTCCGGGGCGCGCTGCAGGGCCGCCGCGAGAATCGGCTTTAGCTCAGGCAGGTAGTCTTCCGGCATCGTGCCCGCGACCTGGCCAGGCTGCGCGTGCGCGGAAACCAGCAAAAGCAGGGAGAAAACTGCGAACACGGCGCGCGAAACGGCGCGCGGGAACGTGAGGCCGGACAACACCATGAATGGACGAAAAAGATGAAGGGTCAGAGCGCGGTAAATCGAGCGTGATTGCAATCCATAAGTCTTGAGCCTCGCGGTGGGAACGGCCCAACCTCACCAAAGTTCCCACGCTTCGCGCGCCCGCCGCAACTATGCAGTCTGAAATTTCCGCCCTCGCCCGTGAGCATATCGAGCGCGTTCGCGCGTTCTACGATGCCGCGCCGACGGAACCGCAAGCGGGCGCGAGCGCATATCGGGCGCTTTTGGCGCACTACTACAACCTGCTGATCCCCGCCGATGCCAGTGTGCTCGAGGTGGGCTGCGGCTCCGGTGAATTGCTCGCGCAGTTGCGCGCAGCGCGAAAAGTCGGCGTTGATCTCGCGCCTGCGCAGATCGAGGCAGCGCGACGCCGCGTGCCTGAGGCGCAGTTCTATGTGCAGGCGGGCGAGCTGCTCGAGTTGAACGCGACCGACTCAGCGGAGCACCCTACCCCGGCGAGTGCCGGAGAAAAATTCGATGTCATCATCGTTTCCGACACGCTGAACCTCGCCGCAGATGTGCAGCGGCTCTTCGAGCGCTTGCACACCGTATCCCACCCCGACACGCGGCTCATCGTTAATTTCCAGAACACGCTCTGGCGTCCCCTCCTCTCGCTCGCGCGCGCCGTCGGTCTCAAGGCCCCGCAGCCGCAGAACAGTTGGCTCGCTTCATCCGACGTGCTGAATCTGCTGCGCCTTGCGGGTTGGAGCACGGTTTGCTCGCACGGGCGGATCCTCGTGCCGTTTCGCGCGCTGGGTGTTGGGTCATTCATCAACCGCTGGCTCGCGCCGTTCCTGCAGTGGTTTTGTCTCACGGTTTTCTTCGTGGCGCGCCGCGACCAACTCGACGGTGCGAGAAAGCTTTCCGTTTCCGTGGTGATTCCGGCGCGCAACGAAGCGGGCAATATTCCTGCCGCCGTCGCGCGGACGCCCGAGCTGGGCGCGGGCACCGAGATCATTTTTGTCGAAGGCCATTCGCGCGACAACACGTGGGAAGAAATTCAACGGGTGGCGGCCGCCAATCCGCTGCGTAAGATCAAAATTCTCCAGCAAACCGGCAAAGGTAAAGGCGACGCCGTGCGCGCGGGCTTTGCGGTGGCCACGGGCGACGTGCTGATGATCCTCGACGCGGATCTCACCATGCCGCCGGAGGAGCTGCCCAAGTTCTACGACGTGATCGCGAGCGGCCGCGCGGAGTTCGCGAACGGCGTGCGACTCGTCTACCCGATGGACGAAAAAGCGATGCAGTTCCTAAACCTTTGCGCGAACAAGGCGTTTGGCCTGATCTTCACCTGGCTCCTGGGCCAACCAGTGAAGGACACGCTGTGCGGCACCAAGGTTTTGACGCGGGCGCACTACGACCGGGTGGCGGCCAATCGCGCCTATTTCGGAGACTTCGATCCCTTCGGCGACTTTGATCTGCTGTTCGGCGCAGCGCGGCTGAACCTCAAAATCGCAGACGTGCCGATTCGGTATCGGGAACGCACCTACGGCACGACTAACATCCAGCGCTGGCGGCACGGCGTATTGCTGCTGCGGATGGTGTGGTTTGCGGCGCGGAAATTGAAATTCGTTTAAACCGTTAACGCTAGGAACCAGCATCCCGCTTCATCGACTGTGTCTGCCGCCATAAAAATTCCGATTCTCGATCTCAAACCCGCCTACGAAGAATTGCGCGTGGAGCTTGATGCCGCGTATCGCCGCGTGATGGAGTCCGGCTGGGTGCTGCTGGGGAAAGAGCTGGAAACGTTTGAGGCCGAGTATGCCACGAGTGTCGGCGTGAAGCACTGCATCGGGGTGGCCAATGGGCTCGAGGCGATGCAGCTCGTGCTGATGGCGCGTGGCATCGGCGCCGGCGACGAAGTCATCGTCCCTTCGCACGGCTACATCGCGACCTGGCTCGCTGTCACCCACGTCGGCGCCAAGCCCGTGCCATGCGAGCCGGATCCCCAGACCTACAACCTCGATCCGGAGCGTATCGAGTCGGCCATTACGCCGCGCACGAAAGCGATCCTGCCCATTCATCTTTACGGCCAGACGGCAGACATGGCGGCCATCAATGCAGTCGCGGCGCGACACGGTCTGTTTGTCTTGGAAGACGCCGCCCAATCCCACGGCGCCACTTCTCATGGGCGCGACGCTGGGGCGCTCGGCGACGCCGCGGGCGTGAGTTTTTATCCCAGCAAAAATCTAGGCGCGATGGCGGATGCCGGGGCGGTGACGACCCATGACGACGTGCTCGCCGACAAAGTGCGCCACCTGCGCAACTACGGGTCCAAGGTCCGGTATCATCACGATTACATTGGGCTGAACTCGCGGCTGAGCGAATTACAGGCGGCGTTTCTCCGCGTGAAACTGCCACGACTGCCCGAATGGAACGCCCGCCGGGTCGCACTGGCGAATCGTTACCTGGAACAGCTGCGCGGCGTGGGCGATCTGGTGTTGCCCTACGCACCCGGCTGGGCGGCGCCGGTCTGGCATCTCTTCGTGGTGCGCACCCAACGCCGGGACGCGCTGCAGGCGCACTTGGCCGCGAACGGCATCGGAACTCAAATCCACTATCCCATTCCCCCGCACCTTTCGAAAGCGTATGCGCCGGCGGGCTGGCAGCGGGGCGATTTTCCACTCGCGGAACAATTCGCGGATGAAGTGTTGAGCCTGCCGATCGGGCCGCACACGAGCGCGGCGCAGGTTGACACCGTGTGTGCGGCGGTCGGTGCGTTCTTCGCAAAATCATGAGCGAAGCGGCGTCGGAGTGTGTGGTGTTTCAGACTGGTCAATTACTGCCAGAGGCTTGGCGGCATTTCGCTGAGGGTCCCGTGCGCGCTTTCAATCCCGGCCTACTGCGTGATGGGGACGGATGGATCCTCGCCTACCGGATCGTGGGACCGGATGGAGTGCGGCGGATCGGAATCTGCCGACTCGATGCCGCGCTGCGCATCGTCTCCGGTTCGCCGCAGCCGCTGACTGACCACGTGCGGTTCCGTCCGGACGGGGACTACCCGGAAATGGGCACCCAGTGGTTCGCGGATCCGCGGTTGTATCGATTTTCCGGACGCGTCTTCCTCTACTGGAACTCAGGCTGGCACGAACCGCGCAACTGTCAGTTTCTCCAGGAGCTCGAGCCGACGACCTTGCGACCGCTTGGGCATCCACGCGAGTTGGCCCTCGCGGGTCCGCGGCAGAAACTGGAAAAAAACTGGACGTTTTTTCAGGGGGGCTACGGACCTGGCGACGCGCACGCGAACGACCAAGTGTTCGCCATCTATTCGATTCTCCCCCATCGCGTGCTGACCGGATCGCTCACCGGCAAAGGAGACCTGGTGTTGGCGGAAGTGGCCCGGACAGAGTGGAGCTTGGCGTCGTATCCAGCATCCCATGGCGGGCTACGCGGTGGCGCTCCTCCCGTCGTCCGCGACGGCATTGCGTGGGCTTTTTGCCACTCCGTGCACGACGGCGCAGCGGGCTACTGCTATGCCGCTGCTGTCTACGGATTCTCGCCACACTCGACGTTCGAGCCCACCTACCAACCGATACGGCCTCTCCGCTTTGATAACCCGCTTGGCGAGAGCCGGACTTACGAGCGGCTGAATCCGGCGGTGGGTGAGGTAATTTACCCTTGTGGTGCCGCATGGGACGGCGCTCGCTGGGTGATCAGTCATGGAATCAACGATGAATACTGCGCCATTTCGCTCCTCAGCGCCGCCGAGGTCGCATCGAGTGTCTCGCCAGTGACGAGGGCTCCAAACTGACGAATGAAATCGAAGTGCGCATGAGCAAACGGCTAGTGAATGCTCTTTTGTTTGAGCCTGCGCGAATGATCGGCGGCCTGTGGTCACGTCGCGAACTGATCGCGCAGTTTACGAAGCGAAACATTGAGATGCGCCATCGCGGAAGTCGGCTCGGCGCATTCTGGGCGTTAATTAACCCGCTCTCGATGTTGGCGCTCTACTTCGTGGTTTTCGGAGTTTTCTTCGACCAAAAATTTGGCGAAATCCCGGGCGAGACGCGTTACGATTTCTCGTTGGCAATGTTTCTCGGCCTCGCGCTGTTTCACGTGTTCTCTGAGACATTGGGCTGGGCGCCGGGCGTCATCACGGCGAACCCCAACTTCGTGAAGAAGGTCGTTTTTCCCTTGGAAGTGCTCCCAGTCGCGCACATCGGCTCAACGGCGTTCCATCTTCTCGTGAGTTTGGCGCTGGTGCTGGTTGGCAGCGCGTTTGGCACGGCTGGACTCTCGGTGCAAATGCTTTGGCTACCGGTGCTAATCCTGCCGCTGCTATTATTCGCACAGGGCGTAGCGTGGCTCCTGGCGGCGCTGGGCGTGTTTTTGCGCGACATCGGGCAGCTCACCGCGTTCGCATCGACGGCGTTGCTTTTCGCGACCGCGGTGACATTCCCACCGCATAAGATTCCCGCCGAGCTGGGGTTTTTGCGTTACAATCCCCTCTTCCAACTCATCGACCTTTCGCGCCGGGTGGTGCTGTGGGATCAACCGATGCAATACGACAAGCTCGCGTATGTGACAGTCTGCGGCGTCCTGATGTGCGCGTTGGGAGCCGTGTTTTTTTCCCTGCTTCGACGAGCGTTTGCGGAAGTGATTTGAATCAAGCCTCGCGCGGCCGATTCACGGTAATCTCGTAGGGCAGCCGGACCAATCCGTGGATAATCTCCTGGTCGGGGGGATTGGAAACTTCGAGGACTGCGGCGTTGAGAACGCGATCCCACGTGTTGTCCGCGGCTGCTCCCGCACCGCAACCAAGGTCCAGGGTGTATTGGCCCGCCAAGAGCTCGAGCTTGAAGCGAATCGTGACCAAGCAAGTGCCGCCCGAAGGCAATTCGGCAATGAGTCGTTGCGCGACGCGGAGCCCCGTGGCGAATACGACCTGGCCGTGGCGATTACGAATCTCACACCCTGCGCTGACCGCCTTCACGGCTCGCCGGGCGCTGAGCAATAGCACGACGGACGCCCAATCGCCGGTGCGGAATGAACCGCCCATCGTCCCATCGCTGTGCAGCAGCCAAGCGTGGCCAATGTGCACCCCGCCATCGCCTAAACGTTCTTTATCGCCTAGCACGAGAGCCGGAGCTGCCGGCAAGGCCTGCTCGGCAAGCGCAGAGAGCTCGTTGGTCGGAGCTGGGGCGTTGCCCGAGAACGCCGCCATCGCGGCCACGTATTCCCGCACACAAGCTCCTGCCTCGCCAGCGTAGCGCACCCGGCCGCGGTCCAACCAAATTGCGCGCTGGCACATGCTCAGCACAAACGACAAGTCATGGGTGACGACCAGCAGCGTGACGCCCGCCGCCACCAGCTCCTGCAACCGGCGGCTACATTTCTGCTGAAAGAGAATATCTCCCACACTCAACGCCTCATCGATAATCAAGACATCCGGTTCTACTGAGATCGCGACGGCGAAGGCCACGCGCATCATCATCCCGGTGGAGTAGGTCTTTACTGGCTGCTCAATAAAGGACCCGATGTCAGCAAAGCGGACGATCTCATCGAACTTCGCCCCCATCTCGAGGCGCGTGATGCCGAGAATGGACCCGGCCAAGTAGATGTTTTCGCGACCGGTAAACTCAGGATTGAAACCGGAGCCCAGCTCCAAGAGCGCGGTCACGCGCCCATTCACGGTGCAGTCTCCCGAGCTCGGGCGAAGAGTGCCGGCAAGAATCTGAAGCAGCGTGCTCTTTCCAGCGCCGTTACGTCCGATCACCCCGAACGCAGCGCCGCGCGGCACAGCGAAGGAGACGTCGTGAAGCGCTGCCACCGAATCGGGGTAATGCGACGCGGGTTCGGCTTCCGAGTATCCCAGCCCGCGCCGTAACCAATGACGGATGGAGCCCGCTCGAATGTAGGTTTTCCCTAGTTTTGTTACTTCGATCGCGAGCGGCGGTGACGTAGCGACCGTGGCTGATAGATCAGCCAGCTGTGTAGGCGAAACCATTGGTCCGGTTAGACGCGGAACGCACACCAAAACCAAGACAAAAAAAGGGCGACCGGTTTCCCGGTCGCCCTTTGCGGCGTAATATCAGTCTACAACTATCAAATTACGGCTGGGGAGGCAGGTAGGTGCCGGTGCCCAGGTTCACCGGGGTCTTATTGCTAAGATCCGTGGTGATGCTGAGTGCACTGAGATCCTTCGTGCCGGCCGCGTTGACGCTCAACGTCCCAACGGCTTGGAGCAGCTTCGGCAGCGTGATCGCGCCGGAGGCGGAGATCGACACATTGTTACCGAAGGTTCGTGATCGAGTCGTTCGATGCCG
>JANPIT010000463.1:0-16752 GCA_031425115.1 Opitutaceae bacterium
CGGCATCCGCGTCAACGCCATCGCTCCCGGACCGGTGTGGACGCCTCTAAATCCTTCCGATCCCGGTCTTCCCCCCGACAAGGTCGCCCGCTTTGGAGAAAAAACGCCACTGGGTCGCCCCGCACAACCCGAAGAGCTGGCGCCCGCCTATGTGTTCCTGGCCTCCGACGCCGACTCGTCCTACATCACCGGAATTGTGCTGCCCGTGATGGGCGGCGAGACGATCGGCGGATGAGCGCAACCCTCACCAACCTGCCCGCCGTTTCCCGCGCCTCCGCGAAATCAGCCGGGCTCCACTACGTCAACGATGGCGACCCGGGCCTGGCGCGCGAAAACGCTCGGGCCGCTTTCCGCTACCGCGACGCCAGCGGACGGCGTATCACCGATGCTGTGACGCTGGGTCGGATCAAGCGGCTCGCGATTCCGCCGGCATGGACAAGCGTATGGATCTGCCCGAGGGAGGATGGGCATATCCAAGCGACCGGCCGCGATGCCCGCGGCCGCAAGCAATACCGCTACCACCCCGACTGGCGCACCACCCGCGACGACACGAAATACATCCGCATGCTCGCCTTTGCCCGCGCGCTGCCCCGGATCCGTCGCCGCGTAGCCCGCGACATGCGTCGTCCCGGTCTGGGTCGGGAAAAAGTTCTCGCGACAATGGTGCAGTTGCTGGAGTCCACCCTCGTGCGAGTCGGCAACGACGAATACGCCCGGACCAACGGCTCCATCGGCCTGAGCACCATGCGCGACCGCCACGTGGCCGTGAAGCGGGGCACGCTTCAGTTTCGTTTCAAAGGGAAGAGCGGCAAACACCACGACATCCAGCTTCATGATCCCCGCCTCGCCCGGATCGTGGTGCGCGTGCAGGAGTTGCCGGGACAGGAATTATTTCAATACCTCGACGACGAGGGCTGCGCGCAGGACGTAAAATCGGAGGACGTGAACGGCTACCTGCGCGCCATTGCGGGCGACGATTTTTCCGCCAAAGACTTTCGCACTTGGGCAGGCACGGTGCTGGCAGCGATTGCGCTTCGTCAGTTCGAACGCTTCGAGACGAAGACCCAGGCAAAAAAGAATCTGGTAGCAGCAATCGAGCGCGTTGCACAGCGGCTGGGCAACACGCCCGCGGTGTGCCGCAAAAGCTACATTCATCCCGCCATTCTCGATTCCTACCTCGACGGACGAACGGTGGAGGTGCTGCTCGATCGCACCGAGGATGCACTGAGCCACGCGTTGCCCTCACTGACGGGCGCGGAGGGCGCCGTGCTCGCATTTCTGCAACAACACCTGCGTCAGGCTCGCCGCCAACCCGGCTTGCTCACTTCACTGCGGCGCTCGGTGGCGGCAAAGCGTCATCGCTCACCTCGGACTCGGAGCCGTGATGCTTCCGGTGGTGCACCCGCAGTCGCCAGATCACCAGCGCGCAAATCGCCACCTTCACCACATCCAGGGCGAGCAGGATAAAAAGCTTATGTTTGGTGGGGTCGCTGCCCATGTCTCCGAGCAGAATGCTGACGTAGGAGCGCGCCACGTAGATCGGGAGCACCACCGAAAACATGTAACGCAGCTTCACTCCGCCGAGAGCGAGCAGGTAGTTGCGGATAAAATACGGCAGGCCCGGCACCAGAGCCGCAATCACGCACACGGCTGCCTGCTCGTCCTCGGGGATTTGCGGCAGGCGTTGCTGACGCTTCTCGATCCACCGCTGCAGCGGCGCACGCAGGAAACTGCGCGCGATCAGATGCGTCCCGAGCAAGTGGATCACCGTGATGCCAGCGACGACCACGCCGCCCCACAGCGGCCCGAAGCGCGCGCCTGCGAACAAATACACGATGGCGATGGGAAAGCCGCCGATCGGCAGCAGCGCCATCAGCGGCAGCGCGGCGATGGGATTCACGCGGTCGATCCAGTCGGTGACCATCGACCAACTCAGGTCGGTGTAGAGGATGATCAATGCGACCGACGCCAGGCAGATCGCCACTACGCCCACGATCGTCCAAATGGCGCGCTTGTTTTGTGCGAGACCGAAGAGCAGCGCGTGATGCGCACTGTCTTTGCCCCGTCGCCGCGGCTTCGATGAGCCGGCGGGTTTTGCGGAAGTTGGAGGAAGGTCAGGTTTTGACATCAGTGCGTTGGGCGCCTCCTCCCATCAGACCACGATCCGCGGTCGAAGTGACGCGGCAGCGGCGATTTGGGAACCGCGCCGTGCGGCATCGGTCAGTCGCGCACCGTTATCGCACCCCTATGCCATTGCAGGAAAAACCACCATTCGCCCGCCGCAGAGACCCGGCCTCCAGCTCCGATGACGATCGTCGCAAACGGACCGGCAGCAAGAAGCGTTGGCTCTGGATCGTCGGGAGCGTGGTTATCGTGCTCGGCGTATTCTTTTGGTCCACCTCCGCCAGCCTGCTGAAGGAGCCCATTCACATCGACTACGGTCCGACCGACCCGTCGTTTGCGAACGCGATGGGTCCGATGACCGGCGCCGATTTCACCGACGGCAACTCGATCCAGACCCTGGTCAATGGTGATGCTTTCTTCCCCGCGATGCTCGACGCGATCCGCGGCGCTCAGCGCACGGTCACGCTCGAAAGCTACATCTGGTCGTCCGGCCACATCAGCAATCAATTCATCAACGCACTCAGCGAGCGCGCGCGCGCCGGCGTCAAAGTGCATGCCATCCTCGACGGCATGGGCGGGCTCAAGCTTCACAGCAGCGACCGCGACCGCCTCCGTGAAGCGGGCGTCCAGTTGCACATCTACGGGCGCGAGCACTGGTGGCACGTCAAGGTGAACATCAACCATCGCACGCACCGCAAGATTCTCGTCGTCGATGGCAAGATCGGCTTCACGGGCGGCATGTGCATCGATGATAGCTGGCTGGGCAACGCCCACGTCAAAGATCTCTGGCGTGAGACCCAAGTGCGCGTCGAAGGCCCCGTCGTGCGACAGCTCCAGGCTGTTTTCGCGCACAACTGGCTTCAGACGACATCGAGTTTGCTCATGGGCGAGGACTATTTTCCGAAGCTGACCAAGGCCGGCTCGAGTATCGCGCACTGCTACAAGAGCGGGCCTGATGAAGGCGCTGAGACCGCCCGGCTGGGCTACCTCTTCGCCATCGCCGCGGCGCGCAAGTCGATCGACATCGCGAACGCCTACTTCGTGCCGGATGATCTCGCCATCGCGATGCTGATCGAGGCGCTGAATCGCGGCGTGAAAGTGCGCATCGTCGTGCCCGCGATCAACGACTCTCGCTTCGGTCGTGCAGCCGCGCGCTCCCGTTGGGGCAAGCTGCTCGCCGCGGGCGCCGAATTCCACCTCTACCAGCCAGCGATGTTTCACGTGAAAACCATGGTGGTGGATGACGTGCTCGTGACGATCGGCTCCGCCAACTTCGACAACCGTTCGTTCAGCATCAACGACGAGGTCGCGCTCACTGTCCTCGATCGCACTGTCGCGGCGGAAAGCCTGAAGATTATCGCCGCCGATATCGCAAAATCCACGCTGCTTACCCGCGAAGAATTCGAGTCACGCCCCTTCTACATCAAGTTTACCGACCACGTCTGCGGGATGTTTCGATCGCAATTCTGAGCGCGCTCATCAACGCGACGCTTTCCCCGCGCCGGACGCAGGAGATCGCTCCGTCTCCTGCAGCACCGCGGCCAACTCGTGACGCCACAGTCTCGCGAACGTATGCGAACCGTGACCACGCGAGTTGGCATCATACGGGATCATCACGACGCGCCCATGTGGCACGCGCTTGATTTCGCGTTCGAGAATCCCGAGTTCCGGCGGATTGATGAGATCGTCGACCGAGTTGATCGCCACCAGCGTGGCGCGAATTTTCTCCAGCGACGGAGCAGGGTCGTAATCCGTGGAGGATTCGATCGCGTAGAGCATGTCGTTCGCATCGGCCTCCTCCAGGTAGTCCTCCACAAATTCGTCAAGGACGGCATCCGATTCCGCCGCGGTGGGCATCGCTTTTTGCCGCAACACTGGGTTGCTGGTCATGAAGAAAACCATCTGGGCTGCCAGCCGCAGCGACGGCGGCTGCGTCGCATAATTTCCTTCCCGCCATAATGCATCGCCGCGAATCGTGTCGCTCACCATCCGGCGCCAGACGCGGTTACGGCCGGAGACTTCGATCGGCAAGCAGCCGAGCGGCACGAGGACGTCCATGAAATCTGGATGCATCACGCCCCAGAGCCAGGTCTGCATGCCGCCGGACGAGGTGCCCATCACGACGCGCAGGTGATTCACGCCCAGACCCTCGGTGAGCATGCGGTGATCAGCCGTGACGACATCACGGTAGCCGTAGCGCGGAAATTTAGCGCGCAACCCATCGCTCGGCTTCGAGGACTTGCCGTGCCCGAGGCTGTCACGCAGGACCACGAAGTATTTGCTGAGGTCGAGCGGCTGCCCCGGCCCATAGAGCTCACCGGCGAATTGCGGCTGCAGGAACTGCGTGCCGTTGCCCGTGGTGCCGTGCATGATGAGCACGGCGTTGGTCACCTTGCCCTGCGCATCGCGGCGAGGCGTGCCCAGGACGCGATAATGGATCCGCACCTCCGGCAGGCGCTCGCCCGAAGCAAAATGAAAGTCCCGCAGCACCACATCGCCCTCGCGCGCCTTGAAACTCTCCGCCGCTTGCGCGAGTGCGAGACCGGCGCAGGCGGTCCAGAGCGCGGCCAGCGATCGCAGGATCATTGGGTCGACCTCTGCCCCGCGATTGTAGCCGCTCCACTCTCCACGCGAGGCACGGTCGCCTCGTAGTTCCGCCACGCCCTGTCTCGGTCCGCGAAATTTTCCGCGTTCGCGCTCGCGCGAGCGACCTCGGACCACGGCTGGGTCTGCCGTTCGCGCCCCAGCAGTTTGGTGTGAGTGCTATCGCCCAACAGAACGAGCAACAGGATGCCGAACGCAATCAACACACCGACAACGACGTTCTTTCGGCGGAGCCAATCGGGACGGGTTATCATGCAGTGGGAATGGTGATCACTAATCCGCAAAGGAGAATTCTATTCCCGTGGCGTCACTCGCCGGCGAGCCGGGTCGTCAGCCGCACGAGCTCAGCCGCGACCGCCTGCGCCGCCTTGCGGTGGCGCTCGTCGCGCAGCGCGCCCGCCTCATCGAACGCTTTGTCCGCGCCCGGCAGGATGCACTGCACCGGCACGACATGACACCCGAGATGGGTGAGCAACTGCCGCGCGAGCGTCATGGAGCGGATGCCGCCCATCGCGCCCGGCGACGCCGACACGACCGCCGCCACCTTTCCGATGAACGGGTTGTCGTCAGCCCGCGTGCACCAATCGATCGCGTTCTTCAGGAGCGGCGTGATCTGCGAATTATATTCCGGCGAAGCGATCAGCAGCCCTTGGTGCTGCGTCACGAGGTCGACCAGCTTCTGCGCGTTTGCCGGCATTCCTGAAGCGTCCTCCAGATCGCCGTCATAAAGTGGTAAGGCCAGCTCTTTCAAATCCACGAAGGTCACCTCGCCGCCGGCGACCCGCGTTGCAGCAGCCACCGCCGCCAGCAGCTTTTTATTGAGCGATTCACGGCGCGCGCTGCCGGAAAACGCCAGGATACGAGGAGCGGATGGCATGCGGTCAGGCAATCGACGCGCGCGATTTCAGCAAGCACAGGCGGAACTCTCCGACGCCAGAGAGTGAGCCTAGGGAGATCGCCGCCGCTCAGCCTTTCGCTCGACCACCTACTTCAGCGCCGCCAACAACCGCTCCAGCTCCGTCCGCTTCGCTTGTTGTTGCGCGAGCTGCTTGCGCGCGCCGTCCAGCACTGCCGGCGGCGCCTTGCTCACGAACGCCTCGTTCGACAGCCGGGCTTCCGTGCCCGCGATGTGCTTCGTCATTTGCTCGATCTCCTTCGCGAGACGCACTTTTTCCGTGCCCACATCGACCGTGCTGGCGACATCGAGATACACCGTGCCCAACGGGGTGACGACCGCCGGCGCACCGTCGACCTTCTCGCGCCGACTGATCTCCGCCGCGCCCGCGATGCGCACCAGCTTGGAAAGATTGGCCGCAATGATCGCCCAGTCCGCATCGCCCGCGATGACGAAGAGTGTCACATCGCGGCGGCTCGCGAGATTATGATCGGCCTTCAGCGCGCGCACATTCGACACGAACGACTTCAACCGCTCGACCGAAGCCACCGCGGCGCGATCCAGCGTGAGCCCGCGGGCCTGTGAGCTCGAGGCGATCTGCGAAGCGTTTTCCAAGCGCGCATCTTCGATGAACTGTCCTTCTGGTCCAAAGCCAAGCTGATGCCACAGTTCTTCTGTGATAAACGGAATGAACGGGTGGAGAAGCAGCAGCGTCTGGCGCAGCACAAAATCCTGAATCGCCAGACAGTTCGCCTTGGTCGTCGGCTCCTGGAGCTTCGACTTCGAGACTTCCACATACCAGTCGCAAAAGTCGTTCCAGAAAAACCCATACAGCGCCTGCACGGCCGCGCTGAATTCGAACTCGTAGAAACAGCGGTTCACTTCTCGCGTCGTCGCCAGCATGCGGTCGAGAATCGCATGGTCGTCGCCATCGAACTTCGCCGAATCGAGCCGCGCGAGAATCGCGTTGAGCGAGGAGTTGTCGCCCGCCTCGCCGCTCATCTGCCGAAACCGGCACGCGTTCCAGAGCTTGTTGCAGAAGTTCTTCCCACTCTCGATCCGGTCTTCTTGAAAGCGTATGTCCTGACCCTGCGGCGCGATCGACACGATGCCGAAACGCAGCCCGTCCGCGCCGTATTTCTCGATGAGGTCGAGCGGGTCCGGCGAATTGCCGAGCGATTTCGACATCTTGCGGCCCTGCTGATCGCGGATGATGCCGGTGAAATAAACGTGCTTGAACGGAATCCGTCGCTCGAGCGACTCGCCCGGCCGCATGAACTCCAGGCCGGCCATGATCATGCGCGCCACCCAGAAAAAGATGATGTCCGGCCCGGTCACGAGCGTCGTCGTCGGGTAAAAATAATCCAGGCCTGCATCCTTCGCCTTGTCCTTGTCCGGCCAGCCCATCGTCGCAAACGGCCACAGCCACGACGAAGCCCACGTGTCGAGCACGTCGTCCTCCTGCGTCCAGTTTTCGGGATCGGCCGGTCCGTCCAGGGAAACGTGCACCTTCGTCGCATCCCGCAGGTCGGCCTCGGTCAGCTTTTCCTTGTCCAAACCTTTCCGATACCAAACGGGAATGCGATGACCCCACCAGAGTTGGCGGCTGATGCACCAGTCTTGGATGTTCTCCAGCCAGTGCAGGTAAACTTTGCTCCAGCGCTCCGGGTGAAACTTGATTTGGCCATCGCGCACCACGGCCTTCGCCTCTTCCACGCGCGGATACTTGAGCCACCACTGCCACGTGAGCCGCGGCTCGATCGGCACATCGGCCCGCTCCGAGTAACCCACATTGTTCGCGTAGGCTTCCTCCGCCACCAAAGCGCCGCGCTCCTTCAATAATTCCGCCGACTTCTTGCGTCCCGCGAAACGCTCCAAGCCCGCTAGCTCGGGGCCGGCAAAATCATTCAACACGCCGTTCGATTCGAGCACATCGATGATCGGCAGATGGTGCCGGCTACCTATCTCGAAGTCCGTCTTGTCGTGCGCCGGCGTGATCTTCAGCGCGCCGGTGCCGAACTCCTTGTCGACCGCCGCGTCCGCGATGATCGGGATCTCCGCCGTGGGCCCGAGGGGGCGCCGCACTTTCTTGCCAATCCAGCCGGCATAACGCGGATCCTCCGGATGCACCGCGATCGCGACGTCGCCCGGAATCGTTTCCGGTCGCGTCGTCTTCACTTCCACAAAAAGCCCCGGCGCATCCACGCGTTCGTAGCGCACGCGGTAGATGGTGCCGTTCACCGGCTTCATGATCACTTCCTCGTCGCTCAGCGCCGTCTGCGACACCGGGCACCAATTCACCATCCGCTTGCCGCGGTAGATGCTGCCCTTGTTGAAAAGATCGACGAACACCGTGAGCACCGCGCGCGAGTAGTGCGCATCCATCGTGAACTGCGTGCGGTCCCAGTCGCACGAGGCGCCCAACCGGCGCAACTGCTCGAGGATGATGCCGCCCTTCTCGTGGCGCCATTCCCAGACTTTCTCCAAAAATTTTTCGCGGCCGAAATCGTGGCGCGTTTTCTTCTGCTTGCGTAATTCGCGCTCGACCACGGTCTGCGTCGCGATGCCCGCGTGATCCGTGCCCGGCAGCCAGAGCGCGGACTTTCCCTCGAGCCGCGCCCGCCGCACCAGGATATCCTGCAACGTATTGTTGAGCACATGGCCCATCGTGAGCACGCCCGTGACGTTCGGCGGCGGGATGACGATCGTGTAGGGCTCCTTGGTGGGATCCACTTTCCCGGCAAACGCCTGTGCGCCAAGCCAGGCGGCATACCATTTCTTCTCAACGTCGCGGGGTTCGTAGCCCTTGGAGATTTCGGCCATCGGTCAGTTCTTGATTTGAACTGAACACAGAACAAAGCGGCGCGGTGTGAGGCAAGTGGTTAGTTCCCAAGCTCGCATACCCCGGACTCCCGCCGCGCCGACTGCCTACTGAACTTCCACGTTGAAAGTTCGACGTTCGCGGTTCGAACTTCAACGTTCCCCGACTCCCGCATGCCCGCCCACATCGCCCAACGTGCCAGCGAACGCCTGAAATTCACCGGCGATGTGCCGGTGCCCGAGCGCTTGGCGGCCTGCAAAGAATTTCTGCGCACCGAGATGATTGTGCTGCGGGAACGCCACGTCGCCGGCGGCCTCGGCCTCACCATCTGCCGCCAACGGAGCGAGATCATCGACGCGCTCCTCACGCATCTCTTCGACTACGCGCTTACGACCTACTCACAAACCCGGGGCACCCCGCCCGCGCCCGTCGCCCTCGTGGCCCTCGGCGGTTATGGGCGTAGCGAGCTGTCACCGTGGAGCGATGTCGACGTGATGTTTCTCTTCCCCACCAAGACGAAACCCGCGGAAGCGAAACCGCTGCAGGAGCACCTCACCAACGAGATTCTCTATATTCTCTGGGACTGCGGTCTGAAGGTCGGCCACTCCACCCGCACCATCGACGACGCGTTTGCCGAGGCACGGAAAGAAATCCTCTCCAAGACCGCGCTGCTCGAGGCTCGTCGCGTCGCCGGCTCCGAGAAGCTCTACGACACGTTTTCTCAAGCCTATCGCAGTTACTACGCGAGCGAGAGTCCGAAAGACTACATCGCCGCCCGGCTCGACGATCAGGCGAACCGGCGCGCCAAGTTCGCCAATACCGTTTTCAACCAAGAGCCCGACATCAAGAACGGCGTCGGCGGCCTGCGCGATTACCAGAACGCCGTGTGGATGGCGCGCGTGAAGCTCGACATCGATTCCATCACCGAGCTCGCCAGTCACAATTACGTCCGCGCCGACGACCTCGCGGCTTTCCGGCGCTCCTACGATTTCCTGCTCCGCGTCCGCAACGAACTCCACTTCATGAGCGCGCGCGCGACCGATGTGATGAACCTCGATCTGCAGCCGCGGATCGCGGAAAATCTCGGCTACACCGAACTCGAAATGCTCCCCCGCGTGGAGCATTTCATGCAGGACTATTACCGCGCGGCTTCGACGATTTTCCGCATCTCGAAACTGGTCGAGGACCGCCTCGCCCTCAGCATCGGCCGCAATGGCAACGGCGACAAACGCTCCTTCCGCGAATCGCTGCTCGCCTCCCGCTTCACCCGCGCCAAGCGCATCGATGGCTTCGTCCTGCGCGGCCGCGAACTCGCTGCGGAAAAGCCCGACGTCTTCCAGCAAGACCCCATCCGACTCATCCGCGTCTTCCGCCATCTCCAGACGCTGGATGTCTCCCTGGACTTTCATCTCGCGGACTCGATTCGCACGTCCCTCCCGCTTCTCACTCCACAAATCGCGCAATCTCCGGATGCGAGCGTGAGCTTCCGCGCGATCATGGCCGAGGCCGGCGCCGTGCACCCGATCCTGGCAAAGATGCATGAGCTCGGCGTGCTGGGTAAGTTTATCCCGGAGTTCGATGCGCTCACCTGCCTCGTGCAACACGAGTATTACCACCGCTACACCGCCGACGTGCACACGCTCGCCGCGATTCGCGAGCTCGACCGCATCTACACCGAAGCCGAACCGATCACGTTAAAATATCGCGCCTCGATTCACGAGACGACCGACCCGTCGCTGCTCTACCTCACGTTACTTCTCCACGATATCGGCAAGGCCGAAGGCATCCGTGGTCACGCGGAAAGCGGCGTGCGCCTCGCCGCGCCTTTGTTGGAACGCTTCGGCGTCGAGCCGGCCGCCCGCGAGCTCGTGCTTTTCGTCATCAAAAATCATTTGGCAATGGCACGATTCTGGCAGAAGCGGGATGTAGATGATCCCAACACGGCGACTGCCTTTGCTGAGCTCGTGGGCGACGCGGAACGGCTCCGCCACCTCTACGTCCACACGTTTTGCGACGCGCGCGGCACCGCCGCGGATCTCTGGAATAGTTACAAGGATACGTTGCACACGACCCTCTACCGTTCCACGTTCGAACGGCTGAAACATGGTGCGGAAGCCGTTGATGCCAGACTCCAGGAAAAGAAAAAAATGACCCAACAGGAGCTAATTGCGAAAACCGTCCCCGGGATCAGCGCCGACGAGATCAACGCCCACTTCGGCCTCCTGCCCGATCGCTATTTCATCCACACGGATTCCGAGGAAATCGCGCTTCACATCCAGATGGTCAACCGCCTGCTGCGGTCCATCACCACGGCGGATTCGGTGGGCTCGCTGCGCCCGATCATCGAGTGGAAAGATGACCTCAACCGCTCGCTAACGGTCGTCAACGTCGTCACCTGGGATCGCGCCGGCCTCTTCTACAAACTCGCCGGCGCCTTCAGCGTGGCAGGCCTGAGCATTCTCGGCTCCAAAGTCATTTCCCGCACCGACCACATTGCGATCGACACCTTCTACGTCGTCGAGCCCGGCCGCGGTCCCGTGCAAAGCGCCAGCGCGCAGGAGAAGTTCGCCAAGACCATCGAGGAGGCCCTCGTCGCCAATCGCGACCTGCTGCCCGACATCATGGCGCAGGCCAAGAAGATCGCGTCGACCCGCTATCTCTCCACCGCGACGGGCGAGACCTTGCACAGCTCGTTCCCGCCCACGGTCGACGTGTATCACGAGCTTTCGATGCAGCGCACAATCGTGGAAGTGCAAGCGCGCGACCAAATCGGCCTGCTCTATCGCCTCGCGAAAACAATTTCCGATCACGGCTTCGACATCACCTTCGCCCGCATCGGCACCGAGCGCGGCGTGGCCATCGACACCTTCTACATCGAAGGAGCGAACCACGAGCCGATCGAATCGCCCGAGCGCCTTCACGCCCTCCGGGACGCCCTGAACGAAGTGATCACGCCGACGCCCGTGGCAGCGGTGGCTGGAGTCGCGGGGAAGTAGGCGCTTCCCCATTCGGACAGTGTTTGGTTGAGACAGGATTCACCGGAACGCACAGGAGTTAACAGGGACACTCCTGTCATTCCTGTCTCCGGGTTCCCGTCCTTCCTGTCTGAACAAATACAGCTCGCGTGAACCGGAGCGCGTCCAACAAAACTAGCCCGTGTCCCGTCCATTGGCTTCCCAAGACTCGCGCGCCATCCCGATCCTCTACCTGCTCGCCTCGCTGTCGACGCGCGTCGACGACCCACAGTCGGCCCTGCGCGAGATGTTGAAGCTTTTTATCGAGACGTTTCGAGCCGACGCCGGTTCCGTCGGTCTCCTAAGTCCGGATACGGGACGCCTGGTCACCGAAGTGCAGGTTGGCGGGGACACCGACGACTCTGCGCGACACGGGCTCAAGCTCGGTCACGGCATCACGGGTTGGTGCGTGCTCAACCGCCGCTCGGTGCTCGTCGCCGACGTCACCTCCGAGCCGCGCTACATCGCGGTGCGGCCGTCCGCCCGCTGCGAGATGGCCGCACCCATGCAGAGCGACGACCAGGTGATCGGCGTCATCGACCTCGAGAGCGATCAGGTGGGCGGTTTCACCTCCGCCGACCTCGCCCTGCTCGAACTATTCGCCGCCGAAGCCGCGCGCGTCATGCAACGCCTCTGGCAACTGGGCCACCTCAAGGCCAAGGCGCGTCAGCTCGAATCCCTCATCACCGCCGGCCAGTCGCTCGTCACCAAGCTCGAGCAGCAGGAACTCTTCGACACGCTCACGCGCGAAGCGCGGAACATGATGCAGACGCGCGCCTGCGCACTCTACCTGCACGACGCCGAGCACGCCACGGTGCGGTGCGCGTCGCTGAGCAACGCCATCCCCCTCGGCGCGCCCGCCGGCGAACTCGAGCTCGATTCCTGCCTCGTCGCCTCTCCCATTCACACCCGGCACCAAGTGTGGTTCGCCGACATCCAGTCGCCCGACTACCGCGAGCTTTTGGATATCCCGGGTGATCCCACGTTCCGCTCCGTCCTCGCCACCCCCATGATGTTCGAGGGGGAAGTGCTCGGCGTCGTCGCGCTCTTTACCGATCGCATTCATCGCTTCGATAACGACGAGAAGCGCCTCTGCACCGCACTCGCGAGCCTGGGCTCCGTGGCGCTGCAAAACGCGCGGCTCTACGCCCGCGTTTTCCAGAGCGAAGACGTCCTGCGCAAGAATGAGCGCCTGACCACGCTCGGCCTGCTTGCCGCGGAAATCGCCCACGAGATCCGCAATCCCCTCACGGTGCTCAAGCTCCTGCACGGCGGCCTCGGGGTCGATTTCACCGAGGGCGATCCCCGGCGCACCGACATGCGCGTGATCGGCGAAAAACTCGACCAGCTCGAGGCCATCGTCACCCGCGTCCTCTCGTTCGCCAAAGCCCCGTCGAGCCTGCATTCGCGCTGGTCATTCGCCGACATCATCGAAGACACGCTGGTGCTCGTGCGTCTCAAACTCGCGCAGAGCAAAGTGACGCTGCGCTTCGAACCGCCGACACGCTCACTCTTCATCGAAGCGCACAAGGGCCAGATCCAACAGGTTCTGCTCAACCTCCTGCTCAACGCCACGCACGCCATGCCCGAGGGTGGCACCATCACACTTACGCTCGCCACCGAAGATCGCGGATCGGCCCCGCAGGCGCTACTCGACATCACGGATACAGGCACCGGCGTGCCCGCAGCCATCCGCGAGCAGATCTTCGACTCGTTCCTCTCCGGCCGGCCCGACGGCACGGGCCTCGGACTGGCGATCGCGAAGCGCATTCTCATCAGCCACCACGGCGACATCATCCTGCGCGAAACCAGTCCAACGGGCACGACCATGCGCGTCATTCTGCCACTCGCGAAATGAGTCTCGACCCCCGCGCCCGCCAGAAGCGCACGCTCCTCACTCTCGCAGCGCTGCTGATCGCCGGTGGCCTGGCTGTGCTTTTCCTCCTTACCCGTATGCCGCTCCCTCTGCGGATTCTCGTCGGCCTGACCGATTTGGTCGCCGGCTGCGTGCTTTTGGTCGTCGTTCGCCAGAAATTTTAAGGCGGGTCCGGCAGCTCCCGGAAACGTGCAAAATGCCTCCCTGGCTGCGCTTACCCGGTCGCATCCCGTTTTGTAAGACAAACACTGACACGGCGACTGCCCTCAAACTGACAGGGCTATCAGACCCGCACGGATAATTGAATCCCGGCGTTTGCCCCATGATGGGCGGCGCTATGACAAGAACCATCCGAGCTGCACTAGTTTCACTAGTAGCATTCTTCACCCTCACCACCGCTCGCGCCGTCGAGAACACTTGGGATTACAGTGTTCAGGTGAGTTCCGCCGTCCAAGCCTCGCCCGCCAAGGTCACCTTGACCTGGCCGCAGGATACCAACGGCACCCCTTCGAGCTACACCGTTTCCCGTCGCACTCCCGGCTCCGCCAATTGGGGCGCTGGCACGACGCTATCCGGTAGCACCACCTCCTACACCGACACGTCGGTGACCACCGGCGCCGCTTATGAATACCGCATCGTCAAGGTGACGGGCTCGTATACGAGTTACGGATACATCACCGCCGGCGTGAACGCCCCGCTCGTCGACACCCGCGGCAAAGTCGCCCTGATCGTCGACAGTAGCGTCGCCTCCCCGCTCGCCGCCGAGCTGACCCGCCTCGAGCAGGATCTCGCCGGTGACGGTTGGACCGTCGTGCGCCGCAACGTCGGCCGCACCGATTCGGTCACGTCTGTGAAGGCCGTGATCAAGTCGATCTACGACGCCGACCCGACGAATGTGAAGTCCGTCTTCCTCTTCGGCCATATTCCCGTCCCCTACTCCGGCCAGCTCAATCCCGACGGTCACCCTGACCACGTCGGCGCCTGGCCGGCGGACGCCTACTACGGCGACATGGACGGCACCTGGACCGACAGCACCGTCAACTACACGCAGACACTCAACACGGATGCGGCCGACGCCGCCCGCATGAACAACAAGCCTGGCGACGGCAAATTCGACCAGACGCAGCTCCCCTCCGCCGTTGAGCTCCAGGTGGGCCGCGTCGACCTCGCCAACATGCCCGGCCGCACCACTTGGGGTGGCCCTGCGACGTTCCCGAGCGAGATCGAGCTCCTTCGCAACTATCTCAACAAGGACCACAACTTCCGTCACCGCATCACGACCGCTCCCCGCAAGGCCATTCTCGGTGACTACTTCGGTCAACGCGGCGGCGAGGCGTTTGCCGCCTCCGGTTTCCGCAGCTTCGCTCCGCTCGTCGGCGCGGAGAACATTCGCAATCTGAACAAAGAGTTCAACGACCAGAAGGGCGTCTGGATTTCCGAAGCCGCCAAGGCCGACTACCTCCTCGCCTACGCCTGCGGCGCCGGCAGCTACGCGACGATCGCGGGCATCGGCAACACCGGCATGTATAACGACGGCTCCACGACCGAGCTGGTCAAAGCCAACGTCCGCGGCGTGTTCAACCTCATCTTCGGCTCCTGGCTCGGCGATTGGGATCACGAGGACAACATGCTCCGCGCCCCGCTCGCGACCTCGACCGGCCTCGTATCCGTTTGGTCGGGACGCCCTCACTGGTTCATCCACTCGATGGGCGCCGGCGAGACGATCGGGCACTCGGCCCGCCTTGCCATGAACAACAACGGCGACTACCAGACTCAGATCAACAGCGCGCAGAATCGCATTCACATCGCGCTGATGGGCGATCCGACGCTTCGCCTCCACCCCGTCGCCCCCGTCGGCGCCATCAACGGTTCTGCCAGCGGCAACACCATTTCCCTCTCCTGGGGCGCCTCGAATGACTCCGCGCTCCTCGGTTATCACGTTTACCGCGCCAGCTCGACCGCCGGCCCGTTCACGCGTCTGACCGGTTCGCCGATCGCCGCCACGAACTTCGCTGACACCGCCGGCTCCTCGTCCGCGACTTACATGGTCCGCGCCATCAAGCTCGAGAACACCACGAGCGGCAGCTACGAGAATCCGTCCCAAGGCGTCTTCTGGTCCTCCGCCGCTGGCAGCAGCGCGAGCGGCTCCTCGCCCGCCGTAGAAGCCACCACCGCGCCCGTCGCCACGACGCCGGTCATCACGGTCCCCTCGATCGCCACCACCACCACGCCAAGCACCGCCACCCCGAACACCAGCGTGGTGGGAAACGGCGGATCGTCGGGTCAGACCGTCGTCTGGTTCGATGACAGCCTGCCCGTCGGTGCCAGCGGCACCGGCAACGGCGAAGCGTGGAACTGGGTAACCTCCAACCCCGCCCCGCAATCGGGCGCCAGCGCCCACAAGTCCGACGCCAAGTCCGGCCTGCACGAGCACTCCTTCAATTGGGCCGCGCCGCTCAACCTCAGCGCCGGTGAAGTGATCTTCACTCACGTCTATCTCGATCCCGCGAATCCCCCTTCCCAAATCATGCTGAGCTTCGCCTCCGCGAATTGGGAGCACCGCGCGTATTGGGGTTCCAATGACATTCAATATGGCACGGACAAGACCGCTTCCCGCTACTACATGGGTGCGCTACCTCCCGTCGGCCAGTGGGTCCGCCTCGAAGTCTCGGCCAGCGCCGTCGGCCTCGAAGGTCAGGCCGTCCAAGGCATGGGTTTCAGCGCGTTCAATGGCGCTGTGACTTGGGACAATACCGGCAAATCACTTCCCGCCACGCTCTCGAGCCAGAGCGCCAACGGCGCGGCCACCGTCACAATCACCGCGCCCGACGCGAATGCCGCCATCGGCAACAGCAGCGATACCGCCACGGTCGCGTTCACCCGCACTGGCAGCACCGCCAGCGACCTCGTCGTCAACTTCACTCTCTCCGGCACCGCCGTGAAATGGCTCGATTACCGCCGGGAGCAGGGCGACATGCCCGTCTCGGTCACGATTCCCGCGGGCTCCGCCTCCGCCTCCTTCACGATCCTCGCGATCGCCAACGTCAGCGGCACCGCCGCGCCGACTGCGATCTTCACACTCGCGAATGATCCTTCCTACACAATCGGCCTCGAATCCTCCGCCACGGTGACACTCGCTTCCGCCAGCGCGACGAACAATGAAGCGGCCGCCTCCACCACCCCAGCCTCCGCCACGCCCGTCGCCGACTCGTCGACCACGCTCAGCATGGTCACGCTGCCTTTCAACCCGAACGCCGTCGCGATCGCCACGCCCAACACGGCTCCCGCCACGGTTGGCAACGCGTCCGACGTCGTCTGGTTCGATGACGCCCTTCCGGCCGGTGCCGGCGGTGGCGCCAGCGGCGGCGACACGTGGAACTGGGTTTCGAACAGCCCCTCGCCCTTCTCCGGCACCGTC